>NZ_JBHVXZ010000005.1:0-118721 GCF_042881395.1 Amycolatopsis sp. NPDC058278
TTGGGGGTCGAACCCCCAAACCCCCCCCCGGGGGGGGGGGCGGGGGTTACCCCCCGCGCGAGACACGGCGAAGGGATAAGGGCGAGCGCATTCCGCGAGCACACCTCACCCAATCCCGCAGCCCTCACCCAATCCCGAAGCCCTCACCCAATCCCTCGCCGAACGATCAGAAGTCAACCGGCGCCGGCACGGCTTCGACGGCTTCCGCGTCGAGCTGCGCGCCGATGCCGAGCTTCTCCTTGATCCGCTTCTCGATCTCGTTGGCGATGTCCGGGTTGTCGCGCAGGAACTTCCGCGCGTTCTCCTTGCCCTGGCCGAGCTGGTCGCCCTCGTAGGTGTACCAGGCGCCGGACTTGCGGAGGATGGCCTGGTCGACGCCCATGTCGATCAGCGAACCCTCGCGGGAGATGCCGTGGCCGTACAGGATGTCGAACTCGGCCTGCTTGAAGGGCGGGGCCATCTTGTTCTTCACGACCTTGACGCGGGTGCGGTTGCCGACCGGCTCGCCGCCGTCCTTGAGCGTCTCGATGCGGCGCACGTCGAGCCGGATCGAGGCGTAGAACTTCAGCGCCTTGCCACCGGTGGTGGTCTCCGGGGAGCCGAACATGACGCCGATCTTCTCGCGCAGCTGGTTGATGAAGATCGCGGTGGTGCCGGAGTTGTTCATGGCACCGGTGATCTTGCGCAGCGCCTGGCTCATCAGGCGGGCCTGGAGGCCGACGTGCGAGTCGCCCATCTCGCCCTCGATCTCGGCGCGCGGCACGAGCGCGGCCACGGAGTCGATGACCAGGATGTCGAGCGCGCCGGAGCGGATCAGCATGTCCGCGATCTCCAGCGCCTGCTCACCGGTGTCCGGCTGGGAGACGAGCAGCGCGTCGGTGTCCACGCCGAGCTTCTTGGCGTAGTCGGGGTCCAGCGCGTGCTCCGCGTCGATGAACGCCGCGATGCCGCCGTTGCGCTGTGCGTTCGCCACCGCGTGCAGGGCGACCGTGGTCTTACCGGAGGATTCCGGACCGTAGACCTCGATGACCCGGCCGCGGGGCAGGCCACCGATGCCGAGGGCGACGTCGAGGGCGATCGCGCCGGTGGGGATCACGGCGATGGGCGCGCGGCCCTCTTCGCCGAGGCGCATGACCGAGCCCTTGCCGTACTGCTTGTCGATCTGCGCGAGCGCGAGCTCGAGCGCCTTGTCCTTGTCGGGTGCTGCAGGCATGGAAGTCCACCTCGCTGGTCGGAGCCCCGTCGAGGGCTCTCTGTGTCGGTTCTTCAGCTGTCCGGTCCGACGCTAGCGGCGGGGACCGACAATTCCAGGCGCGGCGCCCGATCTGTGGATCGCTGGACCCGATGTGGACAACACCTTAGACGAACACCTGTTCGAGGTCGGCAGCGACACACCCTTGCGGTAGGGTTTTCGCCCGCCCGGGTCAGGACCTGAGCGTATCCGCCCAGGTCAACGCCGTTCGGCCGGGACGTCGAAGGCGTCGCAGACCTCGCGCCAGACCTCCTTGGCCGGGATTCCCGCGGTCAGCGCCTGGTCGATGGTGCGTCCGCCGAGCCCGCTGAGGACGTGGTCACTGGCCAGCACCTGGGCCCGTCCGGGGCCGAACTCCTCGGCCATCAGCCGCCGGAAAACCGTGATCCGCATCGGACCCACTCTAACCGGGGCGCGAACGGCTCCTTCGCGCCGTCTACCGGCCCGGCTGGACGCTCGCCTCGAAGTAGTCGGCCAGCGTGCCGGGCGTGGGCGCCGCCGCCTGGTCACTCGTGTTCAGCTGGTAGATGAACCCGGCCAGCGGCCGGTCCGACACCGTGAACACCAGCACCGCCGACGTCTTCCCCGCGGCCGACGAGTAGTGCCCCTTGAGCCCGTTGCCGCCCCAGTCGGCCTCGGTGCGGTCGCCGCCGGCCGAGGCGAGCAGGCCGTCGGTGTACTGCTTGAGCGCGTCGGCGCTGTCGCCGTGGACGTAGGTCACCTGCGTGCCCGCCCGGCCCGGCGCGGAGCAGGTCGAGGCGGCCCCCAGGCTCTGCGCCGGTGCCGCCGGGCCGTTGCCCATGCCCCGCTTGCAGTCCCCGGTGTCGGCGATCTTCCCGGCGAGCTGGCGCAGGCAGCCCGTGAAGCCCTTGTCGTCCGCCTGCCCCGGCGTCTTGCACTGGTCGGCGGTGTAGGTCGTCACCGAGGACGACGACGTCAGGAACACCGTCAGCCCCACCGCGAGCGCCACGACGACCGCGGCGGCGATCCCGATCAGCAGCTTCTTCTTCCCGCCGGGCTTCGGCTCGGCCTTGTCGGGTGCGGGCGAGTACGCCGGGAAGTTCGACGGCACCGGCTGCGGGCCGCTGGGCGGGAAGTTCGACGGCGCGTAACCCGGGTACTGCGCCGGTGGCTGCGGTGGCGCGTACTGCGGGCGGCGCGGCGGGGCACCCGCGGCCACCGCCCCTTCGACGTTCTGGGTGCGCACGGACAGCCCGTCGCGGGCCACGTGCTGCGCGCCGAGCGCGACGGCGGTCTCCGGCTGGTCGAGGCTGCCGGGCACGACACCGAGCTTCTCCGCGATCATGGCGCCGACCAGCGGCAGCCGGCTCGACCCGCCGACGAGGTAGATGCCGGCCAGCCGGTCCGGGGTCAGCCCGGACGACCGCAGCGTCCGCGACAGCAGTTCGACGCTGCGCAGCATCGCCGGGCGGACCAGGCCTTCCAGCTCGCCGCGTGTGACGAGGACGTCCTTGAACGGCTCGGGCATCGGCACCTCGGTCTGCGGGTGCCGCGAGAGCGCCTCCTTGGCCGCCTTGACGTCCTCCTGCAGCGCGCGCCGGGTGCGCCGGTCGGCGGTGGACTCCGGGCGCAGCAGCCGCTGCCAGCGCTGCGGGTCGGAGTGCGAGACCTCGCGTCCGACGTGCACCATCAGCGCCTGGTCGACGTCGAGGCCGCCGAGGTCGGGCAGGCCGTCCTCGGCGAGCACGGTGAACCCGTTCTGCGTGGCGCCGACGACGGCGACGTCGAAGGTGCCCGCGCCGAGGTCGTAGACGGCGAGGGCCTGGCCGGGCGCGAGCGACTTGCCGGGGAACGACGCGAAGTGCGCCGCGGCGGCGACCGGCTCGGGCACCAGCAGGATGTTCGGGCCCATCCCGGCGAGCCGGGCGGCGGACATCAGCACGTTGCGGCGCGGCTGCCCCCACTGCGCGGGGTGGGTCAGCCGGACCTCGTCGGGCTGCTCGCCGCCGAGCTGGCGGGAGGTCTCCTCGAGCACGCGGCGCAGGATCGCGGCCAGCGCGTCGGCGACCGGGACGACGTCGGTGCCGAGCAGCAGGGTCTGCTCGTCGATGCGGCGCTTGGGGTTCGGCTCGAAGCGGGTCGGGTCGAGTCGGGCGCGGCGCTCGGCGTCCCGGCCGACCATGATCGTGCCCTCTTCGGTGGCGAACACCGCCGAGGGCATGTTGGCCGAGCCGTCCACCTCGACGACCCGGGGCGGCATCCCGTGCGCCGAAAGCACGGCGACGGTGTTGGACGTCCCGAGGTCCACGGACAGGATCCGCACAGCACTCCCCTTCGCGAAAAACACGCCCCGACGGCGCCCGCGTGATGCTGCCATGCGCGCGGTCACCGTGCGTGCGGACCCGGGAAAGTCACTGCTCCTTGACGGGGACGGCGATCAAGGTGCACGATAGTTGCACGGTTCGCGCAACTGAGTTGACCGAAGTGCGCAAGAGGGGAGGGGCGGATGCCGGAACTGCGACGCACCGGTGGTGAACCTGGGTACCCGGTACGCCTCGTCACCACACGCCGCGCAGGCGGTACGGAAAGCCATCGACCTCGTCGGGCCCGTCGAGCTCACGGTGAAACCCGTGGACGCGGTCGAAGCAGTCCTGCGCCGACCCGCCGGGATCGTCGTCTGCGACGCCACGACGAACCGGCACCTCACCACCGTCGCCCGCGCCACGGCCCGGCTCGCGGTGGATCTCGGTGGGCTCCGGGCCGTGAGAGGCCGCCCGATCGATGCCGGGCAAGCACCGGATCGGCGGGCGCGACCGCTTTCGAGGGTCAGCGTGGCGAAGCCCCCGGGCCCGAGGCGAAGCCCCGGTTGTCACAGTCACCTGCCCGGAACACCTGAACCACGTCCTGGCCACCGGAAGGAATCACCCGTGAGCGACCTCCCCATCCTCGCCGTCACCCTCGGCGACCCCGTGGGCATCGGCCCGGAGATCACCCTGAAGACCCTCGCCGAGCCCGAGGCCCTGCAGATGGCGCACGGGGTGGCGGTGGGTGACGCGATCGTGCTGGAACGCCTGGTCCGGCACCTGGGCCTGCACCTGGAGATCAACCCGATCGCCACGGTCGCCGACGCGCGCTTCACCACCGGCGTGATCGACGTGCTCAACCTCGGCGTGGTCACCGAAGACCTCCCGTGGGGCGAGGTGAACGCGACCGCTGGCGCCGCGGCGGTGGGGGCGATCGAGGTCGCCACCCGGCTCGCGCTGGCCGGCGAGGTCGACGCGGTGGTGACCGCGCCGATCAACAAGGAGGCCATCTGGGCGGCGGGCTCGCAGCACCTCGGGCACACCGAGATGCTCGGCGAGCTGACCGGGTCGACCCGGTTCAACACGATGTTCTGGGTCTCCGGGCTGAAGATCTTCTTCGCCACGCGGCACCTCTCCCTGCGCGAAGCGATCAACCAGATCACCCGGGAGAACATCGAGTACGCGATCCGGGAGGCGTACACCGCTCTGGAAGTGTTCGGCACGGAGAAGCCGAGACTGGCCGTGGCGGCGCTCAACCCGCACGGCGGGGAGAACGGCAAGTTCGGCGACGAGGAGATCATCGCGATCGCCCCGGCGGTCGCCGCCGCGCGGGTCGCCGGGCTCGACGTGGTCGGCCCGATCCCCGCGGATTCCGTGTTCCACCAAGGGATCCAGGGCCGGTTCGACGGCGTGCTCTCGCTCTACCACGACCAAGGGCACATCGCGTCGAAGACCTACGACTTCGACGGCACGGTGTCGGTGACGGTCGGCCTGCCGATCCTGCGCACGTCGGTCGACCACGGCACGGCGTTCGACATCGCCGGCACCGGCCGGGCGTCGCACGGCACCATGCGGGCGGCGTTCAAGGCCGCGGCCACCCTGGCGCCATACGCGCGGAAGCTGCCGGTCATCTACCCACCGGGCCTCCGGTGATCCCCCGCAAGCGCTGGGCGTACGTCATCCCGGTCGCAGTGGTCATGTACATGCTGGCCTACCTCGACCGCACGAACGTCGCGGTGATCCTGCCCTACATCGGCGACGACTTCCCGTTGTCGGCCGGCGCGAAGGGGCTGGCGAGCGGCATCTTCTTCGTCGGCTACCTGGTGCTGCAGATCCCCGCGGCGGTGCTGGCGGCGAAGTGGAGCGCCCGCAAGACCGTGCTGATCCTGATGATCGCCTGGGCGTTCGCGGCGGTGCTCTGCGGACTGGTGCGGAACGAAACCCAGCTGCACCTGGCCCGGCTGCTGCTCGGGCTGTTCGAGGGCGGGGTGTGGCCCGCGGTGCTGATCCTGCTGGCGTCCTGGTTCCCGCAGGCGGAACGGGCGCGGGCGAACGCGCTGTGGATGACGTGCCTGCCGATCTCGGCGATCCTCATGTCGCCGCTGTCCGGGTTCATGCTCGACCACATGTCCTGGCGCTGGGTGTTCGTCCTGCAGGGACTGCCGCCGCTGGTGTGGGCGGTCGTCTGGTGGTTCGCGGTCGCCGACCGGCCGGTGCAGGCCCGCTGGATCTCCGCGGAAGAACGCGAGTACCTCGAAACGACCCTGAAGGCCGAAGAAGACGCGAAGCCGGCGTTCGCCAAGCAGGGCTACCGGCAGGCACTGGCGAACCGGCAGGTGCTGCTGCTGATCGGCATCTACTTCTTCTGGATCACCGGCTTCTACGGCTTCAGCCTGTGGTTGCCGTCGGTGGTGAAGACGATGACCGGCGGCTCGGCCACCGCCGTCGGCTTTCTCTCGGCCGTGCCGTACGTCCTCGCCCTGGCCGGGATGGTCGCGTGCGCGCACTGGTCGGACCGGACCGGCAACCGGCGGCTCGCGGTCACGGTGCCGCTGCTCGTCGCGATCGGCGGGCTGCTGCTGGGCAACCTCGGGCACTGGCCGGCGGCCGTGCAGCTGGGGCTGCTCTGCGTCGTGGCGACCGGCGTCTACATGCCGTACGGGCCGTTCTGGGCCATCCCGAGCCGGATCCTCGGCCTCGAAGTGGTCGCCGTGGCGATGGGCCTGATCAACGCGCTGGGCAACCTCGGCGGGTTCGCCGGTCCCTACCTGGTCGGCTGGCTGACCGACGTCACCGGCACCGCGACCACCGGGTTCGTCGTCTTGGCCGGATTCCTCGCCGTGGCCGCCGGGCTGGCGTTCTTCGGGCTGAAACCCGTGACTGTGGAAGGCTCGGCGCATGCCCCAGCCGCGACCAGGCACCCGTGATCGGCGCGCGATGCTCCTGGAGGCCGTCCGCGACGGCTCCGGCGGCATCGCGGAGCTGGCCGAAGAGTTCGGCGTCTCCGAGTCGACGATCCGCCGCGACCTCGCGTCGCTCGCGGGCGCCGGGCACGTCGTCCGCACCTACGGCGGCGCGCTGGACACCGAGCGCAGTCCCCTCGAGAAGGACCGGGAGCACGCGGCGGCCAAGGACGCCATCGCCCGGGAAGCCGCCGCGCTCGTCCAGGACGGTGAAGTGGTGCTGCTCGACGCGGGCACGACCACCGGCAGGCTCGCCCGGCACCTCGCCCACCGCGAGGGGCTGACCGTGGTGACCAACGGCGTCACGGCGATCCGCGAGCTCGCGGGCTTCTCCGGGATCGACCTCATCGTCCTCGGCGGCCGGCTGCGGCACCCCACCGAAGCGATCCTCGGCGAGAGTGTGCTGGCGCAGCTGCGGCACATCTCACCCGATCGGGTGTTCCTGGACGCGGACGGCGTGGTCGCCGGCCGGGGGCTGTGCTGCCCGTCTCTGGAGCAGTCCGTGGTCAAGCACGCGATGCTCCACGCCGGCGGCGAAGCGTACGTGCTGGCCGACCACTCCAAGCTGGACCAGGCCCCTTTTTCCTACTGGACGCCGCTGGACCGCGACTACCGGCTGATCACCGACGAGCCGAAGGTCGACGTCGTGTTCCCGCGGTTCGCCCAGAGCGTGATCGTCGCCGGGGCGCCGGAAATTGTCGGTGGTGCCGCGCATCATGAATGACGTGGCAACCGACGTGCTCGACCTCTTCTCCCCCGCGACCCGGGACTGGTTCGCCGGGGCCTTCGCCGCGCCCACCGCGGCGCAGGAAGGGGCCTGGCGGGCCGCGCACGCGGGTGAGCACGCCCTCGTCGTCGCGCCCACCGGGTCCGGCAAGACGCTGTCCGCGTTCCTCTGGGCGCTGGACCGGCTCTCGGTGGAGCCGCCGCCGGCCGAAGCGACGAAACGCTGCCGGATCCTCTACGTCTCGCCGCTGAAGGCCCTGGCGGTCGACGTCCAGCGGAACCTGCGGGCCCCGCTCGCCGGCATCTCGCAGGCCAGCCGCCGGCTCGGGCTGCCGGTGCCCGGGATCGAAGTGGGCATGCGCACCGGCGACACCACCGCGGCCGAGCGCCGCGCGTTCGGCAAGACCCCGCCGGACGTGCTGGTGACCACGCCGGAGTCGCTGTTCCTCATCCTCACGTCGTCGGCGCGGGAGTCGCTGCGCGGCGTCGAGACCGTGATCGTCGACGAGGTGCACGCCGTCGCCGGCGGCAAGCGCGGCGCGCACCTCGCGCTCTCGCTGGAGCGGCTGGACGCGCTGCTGCCGAAGCCGGCGCAGCGGATCGGCCTGTCGGCGACGGTCCGCCCGATCGACGAGGTGAGCGCGTTCCTGGCCGGCGGCCGCCCGGTGCGCGTGGTCCAGCCGAAGCTGGCGAAGACCATCGAGGTCCGCGTCGAGGTCCCGGTGGAGGACATGAGCAACCTCGACGCGCCGCGCAGCGGGCCGGCGCCCAGCCCGCTCGACGCGCTGGAGTCCCTGGAATCGCTGACCGAAGCGTTCCCGCCTGGAAACATCGCACCGGGCGGCCTGGGCACCCTGGAAGAGATGGCCGGCAACCCCGTGCAGCGGCCGTCGATCTGGCCGGCGGTCGAGGAGCGGGTGCTGAGCCTGATCCGCGCGCACCGCTCGACCATCGTCTTCGCCAACTCGCGCCGGCTCACCGAGCGGCTCACCGCCCGGCTCAACGAGCTGGCCCTCGAGCAGACCGAGCTCACCCCGGCCGACGCGTTCCCGGCGGAAGCCGTCGGGCAGTCCGGCGTGAGCACCGGCGCGCCGCCGGTGATCGCCCGCGCCCACCACGGGTCGATGTCGCGGGAGCAGCGCACCCACGTCGAAGAAGCGCTCAAGTCCGGGCAGCTGCCGTGCGTGGTGGCGACGTCGTCACTGGAACTGGGCATCGACATGGGCGCGGTCGACCTCGTGGTGCAGATCGAGGCACCGCCGACGGTGGCGTCCGGCCTGCAGCGGGTCGGCCGGGCAGGGCACCAGGTCGGCGCGGTGTCGTCCGGGGTGATGTTCCCGAAGTTCCGCGGTGACCTCGTCTCCTGCGCGGTCGTCGCCGAGCGGATGGCGAGCGGGGCGATCGAGGCGGTCCGCTACCCGCGCAACCCCCTGGACGTCCTGGCGCAGCACGTCGTCGCCATGGTGGCGCTGGAACCGTGGACGGTGCCGGACCTCGCGGCGCTGGTCCGGCGGGCGGCCCCCTTCGCCGCGCTGCCGGACGACGCCCTGCACGCGGTGCTCGACATGCTGGCCGGCCGCTACCCGAGCGAGGAGTTCGGCGAGCTGCGGGCGCGGATCACCTGGGACCGCATCGGGGGCGAGCTGCGCGGACGTCCCGGCTCGCAGCGGCTGGCCGTCACGTCGGGCGGCACCATCCCGGACCGCGGCCTGTTCACCGTCATGACCCCGGGCGCGGACGACAAACCCGGTTCGCGCGTCGGCGAGTTCGACGAAGAGATGGTGTACGAGTCGCGCGTCGGCGACACCATCCTGCTCGGCACGTCGTCGTGGCGGATCACCGACATCACGCACGACCGGGTCATCGTGGTGCCGGCGCCGGGCGAGCCGGCGCGGATGCCGTTCTGGAAGGGTGACGCGCCGGGCCGCCCGCTGGAACTCGGCCGGGCACTGGGGAAGTTCGTCCGCGAACTGTCCACTTCGGACGACGAAAAGGCGCGCGAGCGGGCCCGGGCGGCCGGGCTGGACGAGCGGGCGTGCGACAACCTCCTCGCGTACCTGACCGAGCAGAAGGCCGCCACCCGGCACGTCCCGAACGACCGGACGATCCTGCTGGAGCGCTACCGCGACGAGCTCGGCGACTGGCGGATCGTCGTGCACTCGCCGTTCGGCGCGCAGGTGAACGCGCCGTGGGCCCTCGCGATCGCCGCGCGCCTGCGGGAAAACCGCGGGGTGGACGCGCAGGTGGCGCACTCCGACGACGGCATCGTCCTGCGGCTGCCGGACGCGCTGGACGCCGACGGCGGCGAGGTGACCATCGGCGCGGACGACGTGCTGCTCGACCCCGAGGAGGTCGAGCAGCTGATCGTCGCCGAGGTCGGCGGCTCGGCCGTGTTCGCGGCGCGGTTCCGGGAGTGCGCGGCCCGGTCGTTGCTGCTGCCCCGCCGGGACCCACGCCGCCGGACTCCGCTGTGGCAGCAACGGCAACGCGCGTCGCAGCTGCTGTCGGTCGCGGCGAAGTACGAGCGGTTCCCGGTCGTGCTGGAGGCGATGCGGGAGGTCCTGCAGGACGTCTACGACGTCAGCGGCCTGCGCGAGCTGATGGCCGACGTCCGGTCCCGCAAGGTCCGGCTGGTCGAGGTCGAAACGCCGGCCGCGTCGCCGTTCGCGCGCAGCCTGCTCTTCGGCTACATCGGGATGTTCCTGTACGAGACCGACGCACCGCTGGCCGAGCGGCGGGCGGCGGCGCTGTCGCTGGATTCGGGGCTGCTGGCCGAGCTCCTGGGCACCGAGGCGATCCGGGAGCTGCTGGATCCCGAAGCCGTCGCCGAAGTGGAACGGTCGCTACAGCGGCTCGATCCCGAGCGTCACGCGCGCTCGGCCGAGGACGCCGCCGACCTGCTGCGGTTCCTCGGCGACCTGACCGTCGAGGAGGCCGCGGAGCGCGGGATCCAGGCGGAGTGGCTCACCGAACTGGAGGCGGCGCGGCGGGCGATCCGGGTGCGGATCGGCGGCTCGGAACGGTTCCTGGCGATCGAGGACGCCGGCCGGGTGCGTGACGCGCTGGGCACCGCGCTGCCGGTGGGCGTGCCCGAGGCGTTCACCGAACCGGTCGCGGACCCGCTCGGTGACCTGCTGTCGCGCTACGCCCGCGGCCGCGGCCCGTTCGCCGCGGCGGATGCGGCCGCGCGGTTCGGGCTCGGCACGGCGGTCGTCACCGGCGTGCTCGACCGGATGACCGGGGAAGGCCGCCTGGTGCGTGGCGAGCTGAGCCCGGTCGGCCATCCGGAAACCCACGGGGTCGGGGTCGAATACTGCGATTCGGCCGTGCTGCGCCGGCTGCGGCGGGCGTCGCTGGCGAAGCTGCGAGCCGAAGTCGAGCCGGTCGAACCGGCGGCACTGGGCCGGTTCCTGCCCGCGTGGCACGGGTTCGGCGGCCGCGTCCGGGCGGCCCCGACGGCCGACGACGTCCTGTCGGTGGTGGAGCAGCTCGCCGGGGCACCGTTGCCGGCGAGCGCGGTGGAGTCGCTGATCCTGCCCGGGCGGCTGCCGGGCTACTCCCCCGCGCTGCTGGACGAGCTGACGACCGCGGGCGAGGTCACGTGGGCGGGCTGCGGCGCGCTCTCCGGCGGGGACGGCTGGATCGCCCTGGCCCCGACCGATGTGGCCGACCTGCTGCTGCCCGAAGTCGTCGAGGACATCCCGACCGGCCCGCTGCACGACGCCATTGTGTCCACTTTGGAGGGTGGCGCGCTGTTCTTCCGCCAGCTGGTGGACCGCGCGACGGTGCTGGTGGACAAGGCCCCGGACGACGCCGAAGTCGTGGCGGCGCTGTGGGACCTGGTCTGGGCGGGCCTGGTCACGGGCGACACGCTGGGGCCGTTGCGCGCCCAGGTCGCCGGGCACGGCGCCCACAAGCCCCGGCGCCAGGCTCCCCGTGGCCGGTACGCACGGCTGCGGGCGGGGCGGCCCCAGATGCCCTCGCGATCCGGACCGCCGACGGTCGCGGGCCGGTGGGCGCTGACCCCGCCCCGCGAAACCGACGCGACCCGCCGGGCGCACGCGCGGACGGAGGCGTTCCTGGAGCGCCACGGCGTACTGACCCGCGGTGCGCTCGACACCGAGCGCGTCACGGGCGGGTTCTCCGGGATCTACAAGGTGCTGCGCGGCATGGAGGACACGGGCCAGGTGATCCGCGGTTACGTCGTGGAAGGCCTCGGCGCGGCCCAGTTCGCGGCGAAGGGCGCGGTGGACCGCTTGCGTGCCCTGTCGGGCCCGGGCCGTCCGGCTCCGAGCCGGCCGGTGGTCCTGGCGGCGGCGGACCCGGCCCAGCCGTACGGCGCGGCGCTGCCCTGGCCGGCGGCCACGGGCGACACGAAGCACCGCCCCGCCCGCAAGGCCGGCGCACTGGCCGTCCTGGTCGACGGGGTTCCGGCCCTGTATGTGGAGCGAGGAGGCCGATCCCTGCTGAGTTTCACAGAGGAGCGCCAGGCGTTGTCGGAGGCGGCCAAGGCACTGTCGGCCGCGGTCCGCGAGGGCTGGCTGGGCCAGCTGTCGGTCCAACGCGCGGACGGCGAGCAAGCATTGACCTCGGACCTGGCGGAGGTACTCCAGGAGGCCGGCTTCCGAGCCACGCCCTCAGGCCTGCGGCTACGAGCCTGAGGCCGCGCTGCTGGTCGGGGCCGGGTCGCCAGCCGCAGGCCCGGCAGCTCGCCCGCACCTCCGCCTTGCTGCCGGAATCGATCCGCTGCACGGCAATCCACCTCCCGGCACCGGCCATCCGCCACCAGCGCCGATTCGCCGCCGCGCGCCTTTGTGCGTCGCCGGGCGGGCCGGGTTGGCTATTCCGGCGCGACCTTCTTCCTCGCTGGCCTAAGCTGCCAGTCCGACACGCACGAAGGATGTTCTGCTCATGGCGATGCGCGAACTGCGCTATTTCGGGGACCCGATCCTCAAGTCCGTCTGCGACCCGGTCACCGTGTTCGACGAGAAGCTCGAGGCGCTCGTGCGGGACCTGGTCGACTCCGTCAAGCCCGCCGGGCGGGCCGGGCTGGCCGCGCCGCAGATCGGGGTGGGGCTGCGCGTCTTCAGCTATGACGTCGCCGGGCTGACCGGGTACGTCGTCAACCCCGAAATCGTCGAACTGTCCGAAGAAACGCACGAGATCAACGAAGGCTGCCTGTCGGTGCCGGAACTGTGGTTCCCCACCAAGCGGGCGAAGCACGCGAAGGTCCGCGGCGTCGACGTCCACAACGAACCCATCGAGGTCGAAGGCGAAGACGTGCTGGCCCAATGCCTGCAGCACGAGACCGATCACCTCGACGGCGTTCTCTACCTCGACCGGCTCACCGCCGAGCGCAAGAAGTCCGCCCTGCGTGAAGCGCGTGACAAAGACTGGTTCTGGAAGCGCTGAGCTCAGGCCGGCAGGAACATCCTCAGCCGCGCGCCGTCCTCGATGCTGCGTTCCGTGCGCAGACCGGCTCGGGCCGCCGTGCGGGGCAGGACGTCGTCGCCCGCCAGGCAGTCCGCGGACAGCTCCGTGATGCCCTGAGCCTCCGCCAGCACCGCGAGCCGCGCCAGCAGGGCCGTGCCGATTCCCTGCCGCTGCCAGTCGTCCTCCACCAGGAGGGAGATCTCGGCACCGCCTGAATTCATCGGGATGAGCTGGGCCAGGCCGATCACCTCGCGGCCGAAAACGGCGAGCACACTCGTGCCGCGCGGAGGCACCAGCAGCCGGTGCAGGCGGCGGCGCGGGATCGTCCGCACTCCCGTGTGGTAGCGCCGGAACAGCGTGGCCATCGAGCACCGGCGATGCAGTTCGGCCACCGCGTCGGCATCGCCGGGGACGCCCTTGCGCAGGACGATCGCCGCGCCGTCCGGGCGGTCCAGGACCACCGGGCCGGCCGCGTTCCGGGCCGCCGCCGCGAGCAGTGTCACCAGCGCTTCGGCGCGGGTCAGCTCCAGCTGCACGAACGGCGCCCACTGGCGGCGCGCCACCAGCGCGCTGCCGCCGGCCAGCCCGAACACGGCCCGGTGCCCGCTCTCCGTGCGCGCCGGGTTCGCCTCGGCGGCGGGGACGAGCGTGACGACGTCCGCGGCCAGGATGTCCTTCAGCACTTCGGCGAGGCGGGCCGGGGCGTCGACCGCGCGGCGGGCCGCGAGCAGCGTCGACGCCGACGGGTCGACCAGCTCGTGGACGTCGGCGTCGATGATCGCCGTGCACTCGCAGCCCTCGGCGCGGATCGCGTCGGCCAGGTGCCGCCGGGGCAGGCCGGTCGCGGGGCGCAGCACGATCTCGTCGAGCACGCCGCCCGGCACCGGCAGCACGGACAGGCCGAGGATGTTGCACTCGAGGTCGGCGAGCCGGATGGCGATGCGGGCGAGGGTGCCCGGGTGGTCGTGCATCCGGATCCGCACCCGCCACGCCGACGGCACCGCCGTCTCCTCGGCGGCGACCGTCCGGACCGGCTGGGGCAACGCTCTGGAAGTCTCCATGCCTCCACGTTCCCCCGGGGTTGTTGCCGCCCCAGGACGCCGGTGTTTCGCGCAGATCAGCGTTCGACGCGCCCCGGCAACGCGGCCGAAACACCCGGCCCGGACCACGGCTCGGCCGCCGGCGTGACCGCCGGCCGGTCGAGGTGCGTTTCCCGGCGATCCGGCGCCCCCGCCCGTCGGGAATCCCAGCTCAGCGCGGGGTCAGCACGCAGAACTCGTTGCCCTCCGGGTCGGTCAGCACCCGCCACGGCAGCGCGGGACCGCCCAGGTCCGCCGGCGCCGCACCGGCCGCGACGACCTCCGTCACCGCCGCGGCGTGGCCGGCGTCCGCCGGGGGCGCGATGTCCAGGTGGACGCGGTTCTTGACCCGCTTGACGTCGTCGTTGCGCAGGAATTCCAGCCACGGTCCCCGGCCGGACGGCGCGCGCAGGCCCACCAGTTCGCCGCCTTCGCGGGCCTGGACCGGCCAGCCGGTGATCCGCGCCCAGAAGCCCGCCAGGAGCTCCGGTTCGTGGGCGTCGACCAGGATCGACGCCACCGCGCCGGTGTCCGCGTACCGCTCGCGGGGTTCGAGGACGCAGAATTCGTTGCCTTCCGGGTCCGCGAGCACCACCCAGGGCACGTCACCCTGCCCGAGGTCGACCCGGCGGCCGCCCAGCTCCACGGCGCGCGACACCAGCTCGGCCTGGTGCGCCCGGGTCGTGCTCGCCAGGTCCAGGTGGATGCGGTTCTTGACCTCCTTGGGTTCCGGAACGGGCACGAAGACGAGGTCCAGGTCCCAGCCGTCGCTCTCCGGGGCGCGGACGTCGACCTCGCCGGCCTCCTCGACGGCGACGTGCCAGCCGAGCAGCGCGGCCCAGAAGCCCGCCAGGGCATCCGGGCGCGCCGCGTCGATCACCAGGTTCACCAGGCGCGTGGTCATGCGCCGCAGGCTAACCGCCACCTCCGACAATTCCGGTTCGGCTTCCCCACCGGCCGGGTCATCGGGTCGCGAGCCGCAGCAGTGCCCAGAGCTGGGCCGCCTGGTCGTGGACGCCGCGCACGGTCACCGAGGTCAGGGACGCGCGGCCCCAGAGCCACAGGTAGACCTGCGCGGGCCTGGCCGTGACGACGTCGTCCGCGGCCTCGGCCTCCTCGGCCGAACAGCGCCAGGCCTCCGTGGTGACGGGCCCGGCCCGCGCGATCCAGCTGTGCGCGCCGGTCCGGACGCCGACCGAGCCCGCCTTCGTGCCGGTCAGGCCGAGCATCGGCAGCTTCTGCCCGAACCACAGGGTGAGCACCTCGTCGATGCCGTCGATCGCGACGTCGTCGGGCACGCCGTGCGGCTCCGCGCCCGCCGCCTGCTCGACGTCCACCCGGTGGACGACCGTCTCGTGCAGCATCCGCCGGCGCCAGAACCCGTAGGTCCGGTCCGCCGGCCACCAGGTGTCGGCGCGGTCCTCCGGGTCGTGGGCGGCGAGCTCGTCGAGCAGTTCGGTCAAACCCGTTTCCAGGAAGTCCTGCAGGCTCTGCCCCGGCTCGGGGTCGCGCGGCCAGTCGTCGGGGCTCCGGCCGTCGGTCAGCCGGCGCCGGACCAGCCGGTAGAGGCTCCCGACGTGCCGGGCGACCTCGCCGAGCGACCAGCCGGGGCAGGCGGGCACCGGCGCTTCGGTCGGCGCCGCGTGCACCGCTTCGGCCAGCAGCCTGCCTTCGATTCCCAACGCCGTGAGCAACCGCCCCTGGTCGACCGGGCCGTGCTCACGCGACATGGGCTTCCCCGGTGATCGGCAGGCCGTGCACGAGACGGCGGACGAGTTCCAGGAACGGTGTGGCGGCCCCCACCAGCCCGGCGGCCGACTCGGCGGTCACCTTCCCGGTGATCCCGGCCTGCGCGGCGGCGCGCGTGGCCGAGTTGCTGGCGAAGAAGGCCGACCACTCCCGCAGTTCGGGGGCGACGGAGTCGAGCAGCACCCAGGTGCTGGCGGGACGAGCCCGCCCCCGGTGCGGCCGCCCCCGAGCGGCGAGCACGGCGGCAGCACCCCGGAGGGCGGCGAGGTAGGCACCGATGAAGCGTTCGGCGGGCCGGGTTTCCTGCGCGGCCTCGGCGAGCCCGCGCCGCGCCTGCGCGAGCAACCCGGCGGCGGCCGGAGAAGCGGGCGGGCGCAGGGACATGGGCAGCTGGGACTGGTCGGACCCGGCCCCGGGCGGCCGCAGGGACAGGGGCAGCTCGGACGGTCCATCGGCGCCGGCCGGGGTCGGCACCGGGGCTTCGGGAACCGGCAGCTCGGAGTGGCCGGACTCCGCCGACGCCGACAGCTCGAGCTGCCCGGCCTCCGCACCCGTGGGCGACTGGCGGCGACCAGCGCCCGCGCGCGCAGGCCGGGCCTGCTCCGGGATCGCCGGGACCGGAAGCGGCAGCTCGGACTGCCCGGCATCCGCCGCGCCGCCCGCCGGCCGAGCCTGCCCCGGACCCGCAACAACCGAAGACGAAGGTCGCAGCGAACCCGGCGACCCCGAATCCGCCTGGGCACCCGCCGACCAGGACTCCCCCGGACCCGCGGCAACCGAAGACGAGGACCGCTGCTCGGCATCCGCGACCCCCGCGGCCGAAGTGCACAGGGCGATCGGCAGCTGAGGCTGGCGGGCGTCCACCGCCGATGCGCGCTGGTGGGGCTCGGCCGGCGCCGACAAGCACTGGCGGGATCGCCCGCGCCGGGTTCCGGGCGGGGCCGGCTGCGGGCGCGGCGACATGGGCAGCTCCGGCTGCCCGGGATCCGTGGGGGACACGACCTCGACGGACATGGCGACCCTCCTCCTGCGCGGGTGAGCCCGGCGGGTGTCCGAGGCCGGGACGGCTCCGGCACCTGATCGGTGCGCACTCACCTGACGTCGAACGCCTGTTCGAACAATTTCCAGAGTAACCCCGGACCCGCTGCCCGCTCAACCCCAGGGGGCCGATCCCCGGACGTGTGCGGCACACCAGGTCGGTGGCGTGATCTCATAGGTTCATGAGTTCGCTGGAGCACCCCGCCGTCGCCAAGGTGGCGGCCGCGCTGGCCGAAGCCGGACAGCACGCCGCCGCCGAGGGCATCCGTGTCCTGCCCGCCGAGGTCCGGACCGCCGCCCAGGCGGCCGAAGCACTCGGCGTGCCCGTCGGGGCCATCGCCAACAGCCTCATCTTCCGCCTGGGGTCCGACAAAAAAGCGCTCCTCGCGCTGACGTCGGGCGCCCACCGCGCCGACCCGGGCACGCTCGCCCGGCTGGCCGGCGGCGAAATCGCCAAGGCCGACGCCGATTTCGTGCGGGCGCACACCGGGCAGCCGATCGGTGGCGTCGCCCCGGTCGGGCACCCCGAGCCGCTGCCCACCCTGGTCGACACCGCGCTGCGCGCCCACGACGTCGTGTGGGCCGCCGCCGGGCACCCGAAGGCCGTGTTCCCCACGACCTTCGCCGGGTTGGTGGCGTTGACCGGGGGCACCCCGGGCGCGCTCGCCGGCGCGGAGGAAGATGGGCAGCCGTGACCGCGATGCCCGCCGGCTGCTCTCGCTACGTCCAGCTCTCCTCGGACGATTTCCGCGCCCGCCTGCCCGAAGCGCTCGACATCTACGTCCGGGCGATGCGGTACCCGGCCGGCACCGCCGAGCAGCGCGCGCCGATGTGGCTCACCCACGCGCTGCGCGAGGGCTGGCGCTGCATGGCCGCGCTCGACGCCGACGACGTCCTGCTCGGCGTGGCCTACGGCTACCGCGGCCGCGCCGGGCAGTGGTGGCACGAGCAGGTGCGCCACGGCCTGAGCCGCCGCTCCGGGGCCGCCGAGGCCGACCGCTGGCTGTCGGACTACTTCGAGCTGACCGAGATCCACGTCCGGCCGGAGAACCAGGGCCACCAGATCGGCGAGGACCTGCTGCGCGGCCTCCTGGACGGCGTCCCGAGCGCGAACGTGCTCCTGTCGACGCCCGAGGGCACGAGCCGGGCGTGGAAGCTCTACCGCCGCACCGGCTTCGTCGACGTCCTGCGCGACTACCACTTCGCGGGCGACCCGCGGCCGTTCGCGATCCTGGGGCGGGAACTGCCCCTCGACCCGCGCTGAGCCGAGGGGCAGCGTTCCTCAGCGCGGCTCGGGCCGCCAGTAGCCGACGACCAGCGCCGCGACCAGCACGCCGGCGCCGCACCACGCCGTGACGCTCAGCCGTTCACCGAGCAGCGCGGCGGACAGCACCGCGGCCGTCAGCGGCTCGAGCACCGCCGAGAGCGAGCCGAGCACGGGATGCGCGTCGGCCAGGCCCCGCAAGTACGCGGCGTACGCGAGCGCGGTCGGGATCGCGCCGAGGTAGCCGACGATCGCGAGGACGTCCGCGTGCAGCGGGATCGCCATGCCGGACCAGCTCGCGACCGGGACGAGCAGCAGACCGCCGGCGAGGCAGCCGAACGCCGTCGTCGACAGCGGCTCAAGGCCTTCGACCGGCTTCGCGGTGACCAGCGTCAGGGTCGCGAAGCCCGCTGCCGCGAGCAAGGCGCAGCCCAGGCCCCCGAACGAGAAGGCTTCGCCCGGTGACCACTGGAGCAGCACCAGGCCGGCGAGGGTGCCCGCCACGGACACCACCGTCCAGCGACGGAATTTCCGCACCGACGCGAGGGTGACGAAGACGGGCGCGGCACCGATCGTCGTCATGGTCGCGACGCTCACCGAGCTGAGCGCGACGGCGGCGAAGTAGCTCGCCTGGAACAGGGCGAACAGCCCGCCGACGGCGAGGATGCGCCGGACGGCTTCGGGAGTGCGTGGGAAGGTGCCGCCGATCAGGAGGACGAAGAGGGTGGCGACCCCGCCGCCGACGAGCAGCCGGTAGTCGGCGACGGCGAGCGGGTGGAGGCCGGCTCGCCGGCCGAGCAGCGAGCCGGCGAGGCCGCCGGTGCCCCAGAGGACACCGGCGAGAACGAGCGCGGCCGACGATCGGGCGCGCGTGGGGAGGACAACGAACATGAACGCTCCTGCGTCTGCGTCGAAGGAAGGGGAATTCGACGAACGCGGGGCGGTGCGCACCACGAATCAGCCGCGGGCCTCGGAGGCCACGCGGCGAGGGACCACCCCGCTCAGGCGCGAGGCGGTGGGGTGACGAAGAGGATTCGGCGCACGAGATCAACCTAATGGGGCGTGCGCGGCGCAGCCACCGGTTTTCCGACGGCGCGGGTCGCGCTCCGCGAGGTCCGAGCGGCAGGGAGCCGAGCATGGATCTCACGAAAATCGTGGTCGCCGCACCGTCATCCGCGAGGTCAGCCGCCGGCGGGTCGTGAAGCAGATCCAGGGGTCCGCCGAGGGCAAGTTCACCCCGGCTCAGCTGTCCGCGCTTCTCGCCCCGCCGGGTCACCCGGCCGCCCCGCCGGGTCACCCGGGTGACCCGGGTGACCCGGGTGACCCGGCGGGGCGTGAGCCGTCAGTCCAGGGTGGCCAGCTGCTCCCGCAGCGTGTCCAGCCCCATCCCGCCCATCTTCAGCGCCTCCGTGTGGAAGTGCTTGATGTCGAACCCGGCGCCCGCGCGGGCCTGGGCCTCCGACCGGGCCGTCAGCCAGAGGCGCTCGCCGATCTTGTACGCCGGGGCCTGGCCCGGCCAGCCCAGGTACCGGTCGATCTCGTCGCGGATGTGGGCCTGGTCCGTGATCGTGCGGGTCAGCATGAACTCCAGCCCCAGCTCGGGCGTCCACCGCGAGCCTTCGTGGAAGCCCGTTCCGGCCGGGATCACCAGCTCCAGGTGCATGCCAAGGTCCACCACCACGCGGGCCGCGCGGAACAACTGCTCCGACAGCATGCCCAGGAGGTCGCCGTCGTCCGAGAGGTAACCCAGTTCCTCCATCAGGCGCTCCGCGTACAGGGCCCAGCCCTCCGCGTGGCCCGAGGTGAACGCCAGCAGCCGCTGGTACTTGTTCAGCCCGCTCGACTGGTCCACCGCCGTCGCGATCTGGAGGTGGTGACCCGGTGCTCCCTCGTGGTACACCGTGCTCGTCTCGCGCCAGGTGCTGAACTCGTCGCGGCCCGCCGGCAGGGACCACCACATGCGGCCCGGACGCGCGAAGTCCTCGCTCGGGGGCGTGTAGTACGCGCCCACTCCACCGCCCGGCGGAGCGATCTTGCACTCCAGGGCCAGCACGCGGTCGGAAATGTCGAAGTGCTTGCCGCGCAAGGATTTCAGGGCGTCGTCGGAGAGGCGCTGCATCCACGCCTCGAACTCCGCACGGCCGCGGACGCGGTACCGCGGGTCCGCGTCCAGGACCGCCGCGGCCTCGGCCGGCGAAGCGCCCGGCTTGATCCGGTTCGCCACCGCGCGCATCTCGGCCTCGATCCGGGCGAACTCCGCCCAGCCCCACTCGTAGGCCTCCCGCAGGTCCAGCGCCGCGCCGACGAAGTAGCGCGACCACAGGCGGTAGACGTCCTCGCCGACGGCGTCCTTGACCGGGGCCTTCGGCGCCAGCTCGGCCCGCAGGAACCCGGCGAACTCCGCGAACGCCTCGTCCGCGGCCCGCGCGCCGTGCGCGAGGTCCGCCTTCAAGGCTTCTCCCTGCGAGGACGCGCCGCCGGTCAGCGCGGTGAAGAAGCCCTTTTCCTCCTTCAGACCGGCCCACGTCTCGCACTGCTCCGCCACCTTCGCGACCTGCCGCAGCGCCGAGACGCGCCCCGCGTCGGCCGCCGCGAGCAGGCCGCCGCGGACGTTCGCGAGTGCCCGGGGCACCTCGGCGATCCGGGCCGAGACGACCGCCCAGTCCTGCTCGGTCTCGCACGGCATCAGGTCGAACGCCATCCGCAGGTCCTGCACCGGGCTGGAGATGACGTTCAGGTTCGCCACGTCGAGGCCGGCCTCGTGGATCTCCAGCTCCAGGCCGACGCGCTCGGTGAACACGGCCTTGGCGGCGCGCTCGGCGGCGTCCCGCGGCTCGGCGGCGGTGACGGCGGCGTGCGCTCGCGCGGCCAGGCCGGCGCGCTCGGCGAAGCCGTCCGCCGAGTAGTCGGTCAGCCGGTGGTCGTGGCCGGTGACGCCGTGGACGGTCGCCGCGACCGGGTCCGCGGCCACGTAGTCGTCGACGTAGCGGTCACAGATTTCGTGCACGCCTTCGGAAGCAGTAGAAGCCATACGCCGCACGCTACCGGGCCACGTGTACCCGGTGGTACGGACTTCAGTTCGGGGGTCCGGGTGGCGAAGCCCCGGTTGTCACAGCCTTAAGCACGGGCGGGGACGAGGCCCAGCCGGGCGATCACCTCGCGCGTCGCCTTCGAGCGGTTGAACGTGTAGAAGTGCAGGTTCGGCACGCCCTCGGCGATCAGCTTCTCGCACAGCTCCGTCGTGACGTCGATGCCCGCCGCACGGAACGCCTTGGGGTCGTCGGCCAGCGGTTCGAGCCGGTCCAGGAGCTTGCGGGGCGCCGGGGCGCCGGACAGCTTGATCGTCGTCTGCAGCGTCCGCATGGTGGTCAGCGGCATGACGCCGGGCAGCACCGGCACGTCGCAGCCGGTCGCGGCCACCCGGTCGCGCAGCCGCAGGAAGTCCTCGGCGTCGTGGAACAGCTGCGCGATCGCGAAGTCGGCGCCCGCGTGCAGCTTGCGGACCAGGTACTTCGTGTCCGAATCCAGGTCTGCCGAGCGCGGGTGGCCGTAGGTGTACGCCGAGACGCCGATGCAGAAGTCGCCCAGCTCCCGGACCAGCTGGACCAGCTCTTCGGCGTAGGTCAGGCCCTCCGGGTGCGGGATCCAGTCGCCGTAGACGTCGCCCGGCGGGTCGCCGCGCAGCGCGAGGATGTTGCGGACGCCGACCGAGGCGTACCAGCCGATCACGTTGCGCAGCTCGGCGACGGAGTGGTTGACCGCGGTCAGGTGCGCCATCGGCACCAGCGTCGTCTCGGTCGCGACGCGGGCGATGCTGCGGATCGTGCCGTCGCGGCTGGAGCCGCCGGCGCCGTAGGTGATCGACATGTAGGCCGGGTCGTACGGCTCGAGCTCCCGGATCGCCTTCCAGAGGACGGCCTCGTCCGCCGTGTCCCGGGGTGGGAAGAACTCGATGGAGAACTTCGGCCCGTCTCCTCGCAACCGCTCGATCACCGACGTCATACCGGCATGTTAAGGGCCGCCGCCCGCCATGCGGGAGCCCCCGTCCGCGTCGCGGGACAGTCATTCGAGTCACCTTCGAGGATTAGGCTGGGGTGGTGCGGGACGACGACGCGAGCTGGGACGAGGACGTGCGCCTCGCGGTCTACCGCGCCTTCGCCCGCCACGGCCGCGCGCCGGGCGCGCCGGAGCTGGCCGACGCCGCGGGCGGGTCGCTGGCCGTCGCGAAGCAGGCCCTGCACCGCCTCGCCGGCGCCCACCACCTGGTGCTCGACGAGTGCGAGCACGTCGTGCTGGCCCACCCCTTCGCCGCGAAGTCGCTCGGCTTCTCCGTGATGGGTGCGCGCACGCTGTGGTGGGGCGGCTGCGCGTGGGATTCGTTCGCCATCCCGCACCTGGTCGACGCCGAGCCGGAGGTGCTCGTCGCGACCCGCTGCCCCGGCTGCGGGCAGCCGCACGCGCTGGTCGTGAACCGGACCGTGCCGCCAGAAGGCGTTCAGGTGGCGCACTTCCTGGTGCCCGCCGCCCGGATGTGGGACGACGTTCTGCACACGTGCGCGAACCAGCGCCTCTTCTGCTGTGAGTCCTGTGTGGACGCTTGGCTGGCGGAAACCGGGCAGGCCAAGGGTTCCGTGCTCGACCTGGTCACCCTGTGGCGGCTCGCGCGCGGCTGGTACGCGGGCCGGCTGGAGCGCGGCTACCGGCGGCGCGAACCGCGCGACGCCGTCGCGTACTTTGCCGAAGCGGGCCTCACCGGTCCGTTCTGGGCCGCCGCGGCCGGAGTCTGATTCGCCACATCCGGGTGCCCCGCGCGCCCGCGCGCCCGCGGGTTCGGCGAGGATGGCGAGATGAACGCGCCCGCCGCCGACAGTGACCTGCCCGCCCACGTCGAGCGCGCGCTGGCCGGGTTCCTCGATCGGGCGGGCACCGCGATCCTCGGAACCGAGCCCACCGTGGCCGCCGGGATCGACGCGCTGCGCGGGTTCGTGCTGGGCGGTGGCAAGCGTTTGCGCCCCACGTTCGCCTGGTGGGGCTGGCGCGGCGCGGGCGGCGACCCGGCCGGCCCGGACGCCGAGGGCGTGCTGCAGGCGGTGGCCAGCCTGGAGCTGATCCAGGCGTGCGCGCTGATCCACGACGACCTCATCGACTCCTCCGACTCCCGCCGCGGCAACCCGACCGTGCACATCGCGGGCGCGAAGCTGCACGCCGACCGTGGCTGGCTCGGCTCCCCCGCCACGTTCGGCCTGGCCACCGCGGTGCTCGTCGGCGACCTGGCGCTGGCCTGGGCGGACGACATGTTCGCTGACGCGCCGCTGCCCGCCGAAACCCTGGCCGCGGCCCGCCCGGCCTGGCGCGCGATGCGCACCGAGGTGCTCGCCGGGCAGTACCTCGACGTCCGCACGCAGGCCACCGGGGACGCCTCCGTCGAGGCCGCGCTCAAGATCGACCGGCTCAAGACCGCCGCTTACACCGTGCAGCGGCCGCTGCACCTGGGCGCCGCGCTCGGCGGGGCGTCGGCCGAGCTGATCGCCACGCTGCTGGAGTTCGGCGGCGAGGTCGGCGTGGCGTTCCAGCTGCGCGACGACCTGCTGGGCGTCTTCGGCGACCCCTCGGTCACCGGCAAGCCCGCCGGTGACGACCTGCGCGAGGGCAAGCGCACCCTGCTCGCCGCCCTCGGCCTGCAGCTCGCGGCGGAGAAGGGCGAGCAGGCCGCGGCCACGGTGATCGCGGACGCGATCGGCGACGCGGACCTGTCCGACGGGGGCGTCGAGACCGTCCGGATGGCGTTGCAGCAGGTCGGCGCGGTCGACGCGGTCGAGCGGCGGATCGACGAGCTGACGACGGCGGCGATGGCCGCCCTCGACCGCGCGCACCTGGCCGAGCCGGCGCCCGCCGCGCTGACCGGGCTGGTCGTCAAGGCCACCCAGCGGACGTACTGACGTGCGGACGATCGACAGCCCCGCGGACCACGTCGTCGTCATCGGAGCGGGGCTGGCCGGGCTTTCGGCGACCCTGCACCTGCTCGGCGCCGGACGTCGGGTCACGCTGCTGGAACAGGCGGACGTCCCGGGCGGGCGGGCCGGGCAGCAGAGCTTCGACGGCAACGCCGTGGACACCGGCGCGAGCGTGCTCACCATGCCGGAGCTCCTCGAAGAAGCGTTCGCCGCGGTCGGCGAGCCGCTGGCCAAGAACCTGCGTCTGACCCGGCTCGACCCGGCGTACCGGGCGCGGTTCGCCGACGGCAGCTCGCTGGCGCTGCGCACGGACGGCGACGCGATGGAGGCCGAAATCCGCGCCTTCGCCGGCGCCCGCGAAGCGGCCGGCTACCGGGCGCTGCGCCGCTGGCTGACCGAGCTGTACGCCGTGCAGAAGGACCACTTCCTGGCGGCGAACTTCGACTCGCCGCTCGACCTGGCCCGCCCCGAGCTGGCGAAGCTCGGCGCGCTGGGCGGGTTCGGCAGGCTCGGTCCGCGCGTCGCCCGCTACCTGCGGGACGAGCGGGTCCGGCGGCTGTTCACCTTCCAGGCGCTCTACGCGGGCCTCGACCCGGCCCGCGCGATCGGCGCGTACGGCGTCATCGCCTACATGGACACCGTCGGCGGTGTCCACTACCCCGAAGGCGGGATGGGCGAGATCGGCCGCGCGATGACCGGGGCCGCCGCGCGGGCGGGCGCGGACGTGCGGTTCGGCACCGAAGCGGCGTGGCTCGAACGGGTGAATTCGCGGGTGCGCGCGGTCCGGACGCGCTCGGGCGAGCGGATCGCCTGCGACGCCGTGGTGCTGGCCACCGAGCTGGGCACGGCCTACCGGCTCCTCGGCGCGCGGCCCCGCCGCCCGCTGCCGCTGCGCTACTCGCCGTCGGCCGTGGTGCTGCACGGGCGGACGAGCGAGAAGTGGGACCTCGGCCACCACACGATCTTCTTCGGCGGGGCCTGGGAGCGGACGTTCGCCGAGATCATCCGCGAGGGCAAGCTGATGAGCGACCCGTCGCTGCTGGTCACGCGGCCCACGGCGACCGATCCGGGACTGGCCGGGCGCGGCGGTGAGATCGTCTCGGTGCTCGCGCCCGCGCCGAACCTCCGCCGCGGCCCGATCGACTGGGACCGCATCCGCGGGCCGTACCACGAAGAGCTGCTTCGCACGCTGGAGGCGCGCGGGCTGACCGGTTTCGGCGGCGAGTTCACCGTCGACGAGACGATCACCCCGGCGGACTGGGCGGCGCGCGGCCTCACCGCCGGAACGCCGTTCTCGCTCGCGCACACGTTCAGTCAGACGGGTCCGTTCCGGCCGGCGAACCTGGTCCGCGCGGCCGGGAACGTCGTGCTGGCCGGCTGCGGCACCACCCCCGGCGTCGGCATCCCGCCGGTGCTCATCTCCGGACGACTGGCGGCGGAAAGGATCACCGGCCGGTGAACGAACTCGACGCGGCGGGCATCACCGAACCGGGCCTGCGCGCCGCCTACACCGAGTGCCGGCGCATCAACGCCCACTACGGACGCACGTTCTTCCTCGCGACGCGGCTGCTGCCGGCCCGGGCCCGGCCCGCCGCGCACACGCTGTACGGATTCGCGCGGATGGCCGACGAACTGGTCGACAACCCGGCGCCGGGCACCGACCCGGCGGCGTCCCTCGACCGGGTCGGCGAGCTGGTCGACGTCGTCTTCGCGGGCGGGACCCCGGACGACCCGGTGCTCGTGGCGTTGTCGGACACTGTGCGGCGCTACGGCCTCTCACGTGAGTTGTTCGACGCGTTCCTGAAGTCCATGCGGATGGACCTTTCGCCGGTCGAGTACGCGACCTTCGCCGAGCTGGGCGAGTACATGTACGGCTCGGCCGCGGTGATCGGGCTGCAGATGCTGCCGGTGTTCGGCACGGTCGGCCCGCTCGCCGACGCCGAGCCGGGAGCGGTGGCACTCGGCGAGGCGTTCCAGCTGACGAACTTCCTGCGCGACGTCGGCGAGGACCTCGACCGGGGACGGCTGTACCTGCCGGTTTCGGAGCTGGCCGCGTTCGGCGTTTCGCGTGAGCTGCTCGAGGCGCGGCGGCCCGATCCGCGGATCCGGGCGGCGCTGGCGTACTTCGTCGCGCGGACCCGGGCGGTGTACCGGCGGGCCGAAGCGGGCGTGGCGTTGCTGCGTCCCGAATCGCGGCCGTGCGCGCGGACGGCGTTGACGCTGTACGAGGGGATCCTCGACGAGATCGTCGCCATGGATTACGACATCCTGACGCGGCGGGCCGTGGTGCCGAAGCGGCGGCGGCTGGTGGTGGCGCTACCCCCCTTGGCCACCGTCTGGGCGCGCGAGAGGTTCGACCGCGGTCGTAGGCTGCGATCATGACCGAACGACGCATCCGGATCGGCCTGCAGCTCCAGCCGCAGCACGCCGACTACGACAGCATCCGGCGCACCGCGTCGGCCGCCGAAGACCTCGGCGCCGACATCGTTTTCAACTGGGACCACTTCTACCCGCTCTACGGCGACCCCGAAGGCATGCACTTCGAGTGCTGGACGATGCTCGGCGCGTGGGCGGAGTCGACGTCCCGGGTGGAGATCGGCGCGCTCGTCACCTGCAACAGCTACCGCAACCCCGAGCTGCTCGCCGACATGGCCCGCACGGTCGACCACATCTCCGGCGGCCGGCTCATCCTCGGCATCGGCTCCGGCTGGTTCGAGAAGGACTACGACGAGTACGGCTACGAGTTCGGCACCGCGGGCGGCCGGCTCGACGACCTGGCGGAGTCCCTGCCGCGCATCGAGTCGCGCCTGGCCAAGCTGAACCCGGCGCCGACCCGCAAGATCCCGGTCCTGATCGGCGGCGGGGGCGAAAAGAAGACACTGCGCCTCGTGGCCAAGCACGGCGACATCTGGCACGGCTTCGGCGACCCGGAGGTCGTCGGCCGCAAGGTCAAGATCCTCGACCAGCACTGCGCGGACGTCGGCCGCGACCCGGCCGAGATCGAGCGCTCCTGCGGCGTCCAGGGCGAGCCGGACGAGCTGGGCCCGAAGCTGCTGGAGCTGGGCGTCACGACGTTCACGGTGGGCGTGGGCGGCCCGGACTACGACCTCGACGCCCTCAAGTCCTGGATCGCCTGGCGCGACAAGACCCAGGGCTGAGCTTTCACGATCGCGCCCGGTGTGCGGCGACGCGTTCGCGCGTCGCGCACCGGGGCGAGCAATACCTGCGCGGGCTGCCGCCGCCCGTGTGCGCGAACGGCTTGCCGCACGTCGGTGCCGCGCACAGCCCGCCCGGCACTCCCTGGCGCTCCGCCAGCAGCGCTGCCAGGCCCAGCGCCGACGACGTCACCAGCCACGCGCCCCATGGCCCGTCGTCGGCGGCGTCCGCGTGCAGGTGCCAGCCGTAGCCCTCTTCGTGGTCGGTCAGGCGCGGTGGGCCCGCGTACGCCGCGAACAACCCGTTGAGCACCGAAGCCGCCGAAGCCACGTCAGGCGCCGCGAAGACCTCGCGCAGCTCCAGGGCCGCCGCGCGTAGTTCCGCGACGTCTTCCGGGGACAGCGAGAGCTCCGGTTCACCGTGATCGCGCAGCACCCGCGCCACCGAGGCCGGGTCGGGGGCCGGAACCAGCAACACGTTCAGCAGATCCACCGCGCGCTGCACGGAATCCCGGTGCGGAAAGGCCATTCCTCATTGTAACGTCTTGCCAATGATAAGGCGTTACCTCCTCGGTGCCACGCTCGCCCGGACCGGCGACGAGCTGTCCGGGCCCGCGCTGCTGCTGCTCGGGATGACCGCAGGCCCGCACGCCGGCGCGGCACTGCTCGCCGGGCTGACCGCGGCCGCCGCCGTGGGCGGACCGGTGTTCGGCGCCCTGCTGGACCGCAGCGCGACCCCGGGACGGCTGCTCGCCGTCGCCCTCGGCGGCTACGCGGGCGGGATCGCGCTGGTCACCGCCGTGTTCGGCCGCCTGCCGCTGGAAGCCGTCGTTGCCGTGGCGGTCGTGACCGGCCTGCTCAACCCGGCCATCGCCGGTGGCTGGACCGCGCAGCTGCCCGCGGTCGCCGGGCCCGCCCTGCCGAAGGCCAGCCGCCTCGACGCCATGACGTTCACCGCCGCCGCGCTCGCCGGGCCCGGGCTGGCCGGGCTCCTCGGCGGTCCGGCCGGGCTCGTGGCCGCGGTCGGCCTGGTCGCCGCGGCTCTCCCGGTGGCGTGGTCCCTGCCGAAGCGGACGCCCCGGAAGACCCGTCTCAAGGACGGCTTCAGGGTTGTGGTCCGCAACGCACCGCTGCGGCGCGCGACCGTCGCCTCGACGATCTCCTGCGCCGGGATCGGCATGGTCACCGTGTGTTACCCGCTGCTGGGCGCGGCGCACCTGCGCGGCCCGGCGGACGGCGCCCTGCTGCTCACCGTCCTGGCGGTGGCGTCCCTGCTGGCCAACGCCGTCCTCGCGAAGAAACCGCTGCCGTGGGCCCCCGACCGGATCGTCGGGCTGAGCACGCTCCTCCTGGCGGCGAGCTGCCTCGTCGCCGCGAGCGGGCACGGCGTCGTCATCGCGGCCGTGCTGGCCGGATTCGCCGAAGGTCCGCAGCTCACGGCGTTGTTCGCGATCCGCCACCGGGAGGCACCGGAGCACGTCCGCGCGCAGGTGTTCACGACCGCAGCGAGCGTGAAGATCACGGGACTGGCCGCGGGCGCGGCCGTCGCCGGTCCCTTGGGCGCGTGGTCGCTGCCCGCGTGCCTGGTGACGGCGGCGGCCGTTCAGCTCCTCGCGGCGACAACCTCTTTCACCAGTGACATCCGGGACTTCGCCCCGGGCCGGGGGCTCCGCCACCCGGACCCCCGAAAGAGCTGCAGGTCAGAACGCCATGGCCTGCGCGCGCCGCTTGACCTCGGTGCCGTGGCTGGTCCGCAGCGCTTTGATGGGCATGTTCCCGGGCAGCGTGTCGTCCTCGGTGAACAGCCACCGCAGCATCTCGGTCCGGGAGAACCCGGAGTCGGCGAGCACGGTGATCGTCCCGGTCAGCCCCTTGACGACGCCGTCCCGCACGAAGAAGTCGCTGGGCACGCACAGTTCACCGCCGCGCTTCAGCGCGATCAGCTGCCCGTCGCGCAGCATCTGCCGGACCTTGTTTGTCGACGTCCCGAGGGCGGTCGCCACCTCCGGCAGCGGAAGGACCGCGATGGCGGCGTCGAGGACGTCTTCGGCGACAGGAATCCCACTCACAGGTGACACTGTGCCACATTCCGTCCCCTCACCCGCTAGTGCGCATGGGTGACCCGCGAGGTCTCCTCCACGAGGCGTGCGCGGTTCCGTACGATCCATACTCGTGACACGCACCCAACCCAGCCTGGTCGGCACGCTTTTGGAGCGGCGCTACCGGGTGGACCGGCTGCTCGCCCACGGCGGAATGTCTTCCGTCTATCGGGGGACGGACACCCGGCTGGACCGTCCGGTCGCGATCAAGATCATGGACCCGCGCTTCGCCGACGACCGGTCGTTCGTGGACCGGTTCGTGCGGGAGGCGCAGTCCGCGGCGCAGCTGCACCACCCGCACGTCGTGGCGGTGCACGACCAGGGCTTCGACCTGCCCCAGGGTGCGGAGTCTGGCCTGGCGTTCCTGGTGATGGAGCTGGTCGACGGCGGGACGCTGCGCGACCTGCTGGACGACCACGGCTCGCTGGACGTCGCGCTGGCGCTGAGCGTCGCCGAGCCCGTGCTCTCGGCGCTGGCCGCCGCGCACCGGGCCGGCCTGGTGCACCGGGACGTGAAGCCGGAGAACGTGCTGATCGGCCGGGTCGGGCAGCAGACCGGCGGGGCGGTGAAGGTCGCGGACTTCGGCCTGGTGCGGGCCGTGGCGAGCGCGGGCACGACCAGTTCGAGCGTCATCCTCGGCACGGTCGCCTACCTCTCCCCCGAGCAGGTCGCGACCGGCGCGGCGTCCTCGCGCGGCGACGTCTACTCGGCCGGGATCCTGCTCTACGAAATGCTGACCGGCCGGGTGCCCTACACCGGCGACACGGCCATCTCGGTGGCCTACCGGCACGTGAACGACGACGTGCCGCGGCCGAGCGAGCTGCGCCCGGACCTGCCGCCGGCGCTCGACGACCTGGTCGTGCGCGCGACGCGGCGGGACCCGCACCTGCGCCCGGCCGACGCCGGGGAGTTCCTCACCGAGCTGACCGCGGTGCGCGCCCAGCTGGGGCTGCTGCCGGTGACCGTGCCGATCCCGGTGTCCCACGGCCAGGGCGACCTCGCCGACACCGAGCGCACGCTGCCGCGGATCCCGCAGGTGCCGGACACCGCGAAGACGATGCCGGTGCACCGTCCGAACGCGACACGGGCGCTGAGCCACACCGCACCTCCGCTGCCGGCGGCCCCGCCGTCGCTCACCCCGCCGCCGCCGCGGCAGCGCAGCCGGCCCGAGCCGGAGAAGCCGCGGGACAACCGCAAGCGGATCCTCGTGATCGCGGCCGCGGTGCTGCTGCTCGGCGGGCTGATCGGGGCGTTCGCCTTCATCCTCACCGACACCGGCGGCGACAAGACCGCGCGGGTGCCGCGGCTCGTCGGGCTGAACCAGGCCGCCGCCGGCGACGCGCTGCGGGCGGTGAAGCTGAACCCGCGGTTCAGCCAGGAGTACGACAACACGGCGCCGTCGAACACCGTGCTGCGCGCCGACCCGGCCGAGGGCACGTCGCTCTCGCCGAACGAGACGGTCTCGGTGGTGCTGTCGAAGGGCCGCCCGCAGGTGCCGGACATCCGGCCGGGCACCGCGCTGCCCGACGCCCAGCAGGCGATCAAGGCGGCCCAGCTGACGCCGGTGCGCGGCGCCGACGACTTCGACGCCGAGGTCCCGCAGGGTGCGGTCATCCGCACGACGCCGGCGGCGGGCAGCCAGCTGACCATCGGCGGCCAGGTCACGATCATCGTGTCGAAGGGCCCGATCCCGCTGCCGCCGGTCCCGGACGTCACCGGCCAGTCCAAGGACGACGCGTTCAAGCTGCTGCAGCAGGCCGGGTTCGAGCCGTTCCAGGCGGGCGAGGAGTTCAAGCAGGACGTCCCGGGCGGCGCCGTCACCCGCACCGACCCGCCGGCGAACACGCAGCCGAAGGCGAAGCGGATCGGCGTGTTCTTCAACAACGCCGTCCAGGTGCCGGACGTGCGGTTCCGTTCGTTCGGCGACGCGCAGAAGATCCTCGAGCAGGCCGGGCTGAAGGCCGATCGTGACGGCGGCCGCGGCCGCGGCAACGGCGGCGGGTTCGACTTCGTCTTCGAGCAGGACCCGCAGCCGGGCACGTTCGTGGCGAAGAACTCCAAGGTCAAGCTGAAGGGCTTCGGGGGATGATCGGCAGCCGGGGCCGCGTGACGGGCACGATCGGCCCCGGTCTCATCGGCGAGGTGCTCCTGAACGTCCGGGGCGGCACGGAGGCGTTCTACGCGTACCCGGCCGACCCGGAGGAGACGTTCAAGTCGGGCACGCAGGTGCTGGTGGTCGACTTCGAGCCCCCGCGCACGGTTTATGTCGAACGGTGGCAACCCCTGAGCCGCTGACGGCGTGGAAGAGGCACCAACACACGCACAACAGAAAAGAGCGAGGGGGTCGGTGCCATGAGCCTCGTGGAAATCCTGCTGGTTTCCGCCGGTGGCGTCATCGCCGTGCTGATCGTCGTCTTCGGGATCCTGCGCCTGCTGTACAAAGTGGCCGAACCGAACGAGGCGCTGATCATCTCCGGGCTGGGGGTCCGCGTCGACCGCGCGGACACCGCGGACAGCCTGGGCTTCAAGATCATCACCGGCCGCGGGGTGAACGTCATCCCCGGGTTCCAGACCGCCCGCCGGCTGTCGCTGGACACCCGCGGCGTCAACCTGCAGGTCTCCTGCGTCACCAAGCAGGGGCTGCCGGTCACCGTGCGGGCCGTCGTCATCTACAAGGTCGGGGACGACTTCGCCTCGATCGCCAACGCCGCCCGCCGGTTCCTGGACCAGCAGAAGGGCATGAACGACACGATCCACGAGCTGTTCTCCGGGCACCTGCGCTCGATCGTGGGCGGGCTGACCATCGAGGAGATGATCCACAACCGGGACGCGCTCACCGGCGAGGTGCGCCAGTCCTCGGCCACCGAGATGATCAAGCTGGGGCTGATCGTCGACTCGCTGCAGATCCAGGAGATCGACGACGAGTCCGGCTACATCAACAACCTCGGCAAGCCGCACGCCGCCGCGATCGCCGCGTCGGCCCGGATCGCCGAGGCGCAGCGCGACCAGGAAGCCGCCGAGGTCGAGCAGGTCTCGGCCGCGAAGAAGGCCGCCGCGGTCCGGGAAAGCCAGATCCAGCAGGCCGGCTACCAGGCCGAGGTCGACCAGGCGCGGGCGAAGGCGTCGCAGTCGGGCCCGCTCGCCGAGGCGACCGCGCGCCAGGAGGTCGTCGTCCAGGAGACCCGGGCCGCCGAGCTGGAGGCGGCGCTGGCCGAGCAGCGGCTGCAGTCGCAGGTCCGCAAGCCGGCCGACGCGAAGGCCTACGACACGCGGACCACGGCCGACGCCGCCCGTGACGCTTCGATCGCCAAGGCCCAGGCCGAGGCGAGGGAGACGGAGCTGCGGGCCGCGGCGGACGCGACCCGCGTGAAGACGGCCGCCGAGGCCGAGGCCCAGGCCACGAAGGCCCGTGCCGAGGCGATGGCGGGCGCGACCCGGGCGACCGGTGAGGCCGAAGCCGCCGCGGCCAAGGCCCGCGGCCTGGCGGAGGCGGAAGCCGCGAAGGCGAAGGGGCTCGCCGAAGCGGAGTCGGCCAGGGCGAAGGGCCTGGCCGAGGCGGACGCGATCAAGGCGCGGGCGGCGGCGCTGGCGGAGAACCAGGAAGCCGTCGTCGCGCAGCAGCTGGCCGAACGCTGGCCGGAGATCGTCGAGGCGGGCGCGAGCGCGTTCGGCAACATCGACCACATGGTCGTGCTCAACGGCGCCGACGGCATGTCCGACATGTTCGCCAAGGCGCTGTCGCTCGGCGGGACCGGTCTCGGCCTGGCCCGGCAGCTGATGGACGCCATGGGCAAGCCGGCCGAGAAGGAGCTCGACGAGTCCGCCCGGCGCAACGGCGAACTGAAGCTCAGCGACTGATCCATCACGCTCTGCGTACGGCCTCTGTGTCCCGGATCACGGGCCGCAGGGGCCGTACCCCCGTTCGGGGGCGGAAATTCCCGCTCGCTTGTCCTACCGTGGGCGCATGGTGCCGGACCGTGCTTCGCGGGCCGTCCGATGAGCTTCTTCACCGGCGGTCCCCGTGAGCGTCCCCTGTTCCCCGTTCCGGAGCAGGAGCTTTACGCGTTCAGCGGACGGCACTGGACCGATCCCCCGCGCGAGCACATCGTCCCGGCCGTGCTGCCGTGGGCGCAGCCGCTGGGCCGGTCCGAGCGCACGGTGGTCGCGCTGCGGATCATCGAGGTGTGGCCGGAGGCGGTGACACTGCGCGTCACGGTGTACTCCCGGGACAGCCTGGTCGAGGACCCCGCCGAGGGGCTGATCGACCACCGGCGCAAGCCCGACTACAACGGGCTGCTGATCGGCGTGCTCTACGCCGACGGCAGCCGGGCGAGCTCCGAGACGATCTCGGTGCCGTCCGCGTCCGAACCGGAGGCCCCGGTGCTGCGAGCCCAGCCGGTCGGCGGCACGCGGTTCGCCGTCGAGCACGAGGTGTTCCTGTGGCCGCTGCCCTCGGCCGGCCCGCTGAAGCTGGTCGTGCAGTGGACGGAGCGGGAGATCCCGGAAACCCGCACGACGCTCGACGGCGGCGCGATCCGGTCCGCGGCGAAGGACGCCGCGGAGATCTGGCCGGGGCTCGGCCGGCGCCAGGTGAACGGCCTGCCGGTGCGCCGCGTCGGCAAGCAGGTCGCGCTCACCCCCGATTGGGGGACGCCGGTCGCCCGGGCGGAAGAACCCCGCCCTGCGCCGGGGGAATGAATCCCTTTCTCGTTCTGTGAGCCCGGGCACCGCGGCCCGGGGTATCTCGAATGGATGAACGGGGTCGCTCGTTAGCGTGGTGGAAACACTTCGACCACCCGGCCGTCACGTCGGGCTGGTGCAGTGGGTTCCTTCCCTTCCGACGCACGTGGCCGTGCGCCCCCCGCGAACCCGGAAAGGTCGCCCATGGCAGGCTCGCCGCTCAGCGCACTCGACGTCGCTTTTCTGTGCCTGGAAAGCGAAACCACTCCGATGCACATGGGGGCGGTGGTCACCTTCACCGCCCGCGGCCCGGTCGAACCGGCCGCGTTGACGGCGTTGCTCGCGCAGCGGGCCATCCGGTTGCCGAAACTGCGCCAGCGGGCGCGCGCGGAACTGTTCCCGCCGGGCTCGGCCAGCTGGGCCGACGACCCGGGATTTGTTGCGGGCGACCACATTCACCACGTCGTGTTGAGTTCCTTGTACGAGCCGGACCCGCTGGCCGCGTACGCGTCGCGGTGGATCGCCGAGCCGCTCGACACCTCCCGGCCGCTGTGGGACCTCACCCTGGTCACCGGGCTGCCGGCCGGGAAGTTCGCGCTGCTGCTGAAACTGCACCACGCGCTGACCGACGGCGCCGGCGCGTACGCGGTCGCGGCCGGGCTGCTCGACGGCGTCAGGCCGCCGGAACGCACCTCCGCGCCGGCCCACCCGATCCCCTCGCCGCGCTCCACTTTGGACACGGTGAAGGGCGCGCTGGGCACGGCGTGGGGCCAGGCGCACGAGGCCGCCGGGATCGCGTCGTCGCTGGTGCGGGCCGCCCGCCCGCCGCTCTCGCCGGTGTCGGCCCCGCCGTCGGCCGAGCGGCGCCTCGGGTTCGTCCGGCTGCCGCTGGCCGAGCTGCGCCAGGTGCGCCGCGCCCACGGCGGGACGACCAACGACGTCGTGCTGGCGGTGCTGGCGGGGGCCCTGCGCGAGTGGCTGGTGAACCGCGGGCAGCGTGCCGACGGCCGCACGCTGCGCGCGCTGATCCCGGTGAGCGTGCGCGGCCGGGCCGGTGCGCAGCTCGGCGGCAACAAGCTCTCGGGATACCTGTGCGACCTGCCGGTCGGCGAGGACGACCCGGTCGAGCGGCTGCGGGTGGTCCGCCGGGCGATGACCCGCAACAAGGCGGCGGGCCCGAGCCGCGGCGCCGGCGCGCTGCCGCTGCTGGCCGGCCGCGTCCCGCCGCTGCTGCACCGCCTGGGCGCCCGCACGGCGGGCCAGGCCGCGCCGATGCTGTTCGACCTGGTGATCACCACGGTCCCGGTGCCCCCGGCCCGCCTGTCCCTCGACGGCGCCCGGATGGCGGAGGTCTACCCGTTCGTGCCGCTGGCCCCGCGCCACGCGGTCGGCATCGCGGTCGCGACGTACCGGGATTCGGTCCACATCGGACTGCAGGCCAACGGCGCGGCGGTGCCGGACGTCGGCTCGCTGCGGGACGCGGTCCTGAAGTCCGCGGCCCGGCTGCTCGACGCCTCCTGACGGTGCTCCTCAGGGGGTGACGCCCGCCGATCCGACCACTTCCAGGAACGCCAGCGCCTCGGCCCCCCGAGAGCCCGGCGGTGCCGTGTACAGCACGAGGTGCTGGTCGCCCTCCGGCAGGGCGAGGGAGTCGCAGTCGACGGTCACCTCGCCCACCACCGGGTGCCGGAAGGTCTTGGTGAGCACCGGCGTCGCCTGCACGTCGTGCCGGTCCCACAGCCGGGTGAAATCGGCGCTGGCCGCCCGCAGTTCGTCGACGAGCCCGCACACCGCGGGGTCGGCGGGGTAGCGGGCCAGTGTGGCGCGCAGCTCCATCACGACGGTGAGCCGGAACTCGGCGGCGTCGGAGATCCCGTACGGCGGCTCGGCCGGCCCGAGGAACGCCTTGCGGGCGAGGTTGCGCCCGTCGGGAGAGGCCGCGGCGAAGTCCTCCATGAGCGCGGCCGCCAGGTCGTTCCAAGCCAGCACCTCGAACGTGGCGGAGATGACGAAGGCCGCCGTCTGCGGCAGCCGCTGCAGCAGCGCCAGGATGCTGGGGCGTACGTCACGGCGGTGCCGGCCGCTCCGGATCGGCGCGGTGCCCGCCACGACGTGCAGGTGCTCGGACTCGGCTTCGGTCAGCCGCAGCGCAGCGGCGATCCCGGCCAGGACCTCGCCCGACGGACGCGGCGCCCGGCCCTGCTCGAGGCGGACGTAGTACTCGGTGGAGATGTGCGCGAGCACCGCCACCTCCTCGCGGCGCAGGCCCGGCGTTCGCCGGCGTGGCCCGGCGGGCAGGCCGACGTCCTGCGGCCGCAGCCGCTCACGACGGCTGCGGAGGAACGCCCCGAGCTCCTGTTTGTCCATGTCTTCAGTATGCGGACGCCCCCGGTGCCCGATCCTGGTACGGATGATGCCTGTCTCGCGGCCGCGGACCGGGGCAGCGTCGTGGGCATGACGAACACCAGCGAGTTTCCTTCGATCGGCCTGCTCACCGGGAAGGTCGTGCTCATCACCGGCGCCAGCCGCGGCATCGGCGCGGCCGCGGCCCGCCTGTTCGCCCGGGAGGGCGCCGCAGTCGTGCTGGCCTCCCGCGGCACCGAGTCCCTCGACCGCATCGCCGGCGAGATCCGCGACGCGGGCGGCACCGCCGACGCCGTCGCGCTGGACCTGGCCGATCCCGCGAGCATCCGCGCCGCCGTCGACCACGTCGAGCGGCTGCACGGCCGCCTCGACGGGGCGTTCAACAACGGGGCGGCCATCCAGCAGCCCGGTCCGCTGGAGACCACCGCCGAAGCCGAGATCGACGAGCAGTTCGCGGTGAACTTCCGCGCGCACTGGACCGCCATGACCGCCGAGGCCGCCCTCATGCGCCGCAGCGGCGGCGGGGCGATCGTCAACACCTCCAGCATCGGCAGCCGCCGCGCCAACCCCGCCCTGCCCGCCTACGGCGCCATGAAGCGCGCGCTGAATAGCATCACCGAGACCGCGGCCGTGACCTGGGCCCCGCACGGCATCCGGGTCAACGGGATCACCCCCGGCGGCACCGCCACGGACATGATCGACGCGTGGGAAGCCGCGGCCCCCGGGGTCGTCGAGCGGATCAACGCCTCGATCCCGCTCGGCCGCATGGCCGAACCCCGCGAGGTCGCCGAAGCCGCGGCCTGGCTGCTCAGCGACCGCGCGTCCATGGTGACCGGCGCGATCGTGCCGGTCGACGGCGGCGCCGGGGCGTGAACGGGCCTCAGCCGCGGAGCATCTCCGCGACCAGGAACGCCAGCTCCAGCGACTGCTGCGTGTTCAGCCGCGGGTCGCAGGCCGTCTCGTAGCGGCCCGACAGGTCGACGTCCGAGATCTCCTGGGCGCCGCCCAGGCACTCGGTGACGTCCTCCCCGGTCAGCTCGACGTGGATGCCGCCGGGGTAGGTGCCCAGCTTGTTGTGCACCTCGAAGAAGCCCTGGACCTCGTCGACGATCCGGTCGAAGTGGCGGGTCTTGTAGCCGGTGGACGACTCGTGGGTGTTGCCGTGCATCGGGTCGCACTGCCAGATGACCTTGTGCCCGGACGCCTCGACCTTCTCCACGATCGCCGGCAGCACCTCGCGGACCTTGCCGTTGCCCATCCGCGCGATGAGCGTCAGCCGGCCCGGCTCGGAGCGCGGGTCGAGCCGCTCGACGTACTCCAGCGCCTGCTCCGGCGTGGTGGTCGGGCCGATCTTCAACCCGATCGGGTTGGCCAGCAGCTCGGCGAACGCGATGTGCGCGCCGTCCAGCTGGCGGGTCCGCTCGCCGATCCAGAGGAAGTGCGACGAGAGGTTGTAGAGCTTCGGGTTGGCGGCGTCGGCGTTGTCGAGGCGCAGCATCGACCGCTCGTAGTCGAGCAGCAGCGCCTCGTGGCTGGCGAAGATCTCGGTGGACTGCAGCGAGGTGTCGGTGACGCCACAGGCGCTCATGAACCGCAGGCCGCGGTCGATCTCGTTGGCCAGCGACTCGAAGCGCTGCGCGGCCGGCGACGCCGACACGAAGTCCTTGTTCCAGTCGTGCACCTGGTGCAGGTCGGCCATGCCGGCGGCGGTGAGGGCGCGGACCAGGTTCATCGCCGCGCCCGCGTTCGCGTAGGCGCGGATCATCCGGCCGGGGTCCGGCACGCGCAGCTCGGGCTTGGCGACCAGGGAGTTGATGATGTCGCCGCGGTACACCGGCAGGCCCAGCGCGTCCGTCGCGGCCGAGCGCGGCTTCGCGTACTGGCCGGCGATGCGGCCGACCTTGACCACCGGCAGGCTCGCGCCGTAGGTGAGCACGACGGCCATCTGCAGCAGCGTGCGCAGGTTGGCCCGGATGTGCGGCTCGGTGTTGGACTCGAACGTCTCCGCGCAGTCGCCGCCCTGCAGGAGGAAGGCCTCGCCGTTGGCGACCATCGCCAGCCGGCCCTTCAGCCGGTCGATCTCGGCCGGGACGGTGATCGGCGGCACGCTCTCCAGCACGCCGCGGACCCGCCGGGTCGCCTCGGGGTCGGGCCACTCCGGCTGCTGCGCGGCCGGCAGCGCCAGCGCCTTGTCGAGCCGCGTCCGCAGTTCGGGCGGCAGCGGCGGCAGCTCGGGCAGTGTGTCGACGGGGACGTCCACAGTCCAGTTCACGCAGACCAGGATAAGGTTCGCGCCGCGGCCCCCTCCGCCCGGTTGGCCCCCGGGGTCCGGTGCGGGCCCGAACGGCGGGATCCCCCTCATCCTCCAGACTGACAGGAACCGTCGGCCGCGGGGAAGGCCCCGTCACGCAGGTAGCCCAGCACCGCCGCGTTTCCACAAGCGTTTTCCCGCGTGAAGACCCCGTGCCCGCCGGCGTCGACGGTGACCATCCGCGCACGGGCCCCGAACGCCGCCCGCGTCTCGCGCGCGCCGGACAGCGGGGTCGCCGGGTCGCGCAGGTTCTGCACCAGCAGGACGTTCGCCGGCCCGGGGCCGCCGACGCGCACCGGCGGCTCCGCGCGTTCGACGGGCCAGAACGCGCACGGGTTCACGTTCGCCGCGGCCGGGCCGAACATCGGGTGCCGCGCCCGTTCGCGTTCGACCGCGCGCTGGTAGTAGCCGACCTGCTCGGGCCAGTCGGCGTCGTTGCAGAGCACCTGGAGCTGCAGCGCGGCGTGGTTGTCGCCGTCGAGCGGCCCGGCCGCGGCGCGCGCGGTGCCCGCCCACTCCCGGGCCACGGCCGGGAAGGACGCGTCGTCGTAGAGGCCGTTCCACGTGTCGGACCGGAACCCGGGCCCGCGGACGGCGGCGAGCTCGAAGAACTTCGCTGTCACCGCCGCCGGGGTCCGCCCCAGGTGGTAGACGTCGTCGCGCTGGGCCGCCCACGCGGCGAAGTCCGGGAAGCGGTCCTCGAACCCCTCCGCGAAGCGCTGGTTGGCGCGGACGTCGAGACCGCGCGGGCCGAGGACGCTGTCGAGCACGATCCGGTCCGTGCGGCCAGGGAACATCGACGCGTAGGCGGCGCCGAGGTAGCTGCCGTAGGAGACACCGTAGTAGGAGATCTTCTTCTCCCCCAGCGCTTCCCGGATCCGGTCGAGGTCGCGGGCGGTGTTCGCGGTGGTCATGTGCGGCAAGAGATCCTTTGTGGACGCGGAGCCGCACCGCACCGCCACGGCCCGCGCTTTCGCCGCCGTGGCGACGACGTCCCGCGGCCCGTCGGCGTACGGGCCGAGCACGGCGCCGCGCTCCTCCGGAGTCGTCATGCCGCACGTGACCGGCGTGCTGTAGGTGGTACCGCGGGGGTCGAAGCCGATGACGTCGTAGGCGTCCGGCAGGCCGGAGCCGCCCACGCGCTGCTGCAGCTGGGCGGGCATGGCGAGCCCGGGGCTGCCCGGCCCGCCGGGGTTCATCAGCAGCACGCCGCGGCGCTTCCCGGGGGTGCCGAGGCGGCGGGACAGGGTGAGCTCGATGGTGCGATCCGGGTGCGCGTAGTCGAGCGGCACGCGCAGGGTGGCACATTCCAGGCCGGCGGTCGGGGACGGCGACATGCCGTAGTCCGGGCAGGGGGCCGTCCACTGCAGTCTCGGGGCCGCCTCGGCAGGCGGCGCGGCGAGCAAGGGCAGGAAGGCCAGCGTGATCAGCGTTTTTCGCATGCCCCGACCCTGCCGCGGCGGGCTCGCGCGGACGTCAGCCCAGGGACCGGAGCTCCGGCTCCGCCCCTGGGCTGACGTGGGTCACGCGGCTTGCGCGCGGTTGTACAGGTTCTGCGCGTCGGTGCCGAAGTACGGCCCGAACATGTAGCCCGGCAGGAAGTTGTAGCCGAAGCTGTTCACCGAGGCCTGCACGCCGGCGCCGGTGCCCTCGTTGAACGCGAGGAACCACGGGCCACCGCTGGAGCCACCGGTCATGTTGCAGCTCATGCCGTGGTCCTTGGTCAGCAGGAAGTCGGTGAAGGTGGTACCGCTGCAGTAGATCAGCTTGGTGCCGTCGTAGGGCGCCGCGGCCGGGTAGCCGAAGGTGTACATGCTCTGGTTCTTCGGCTGGTTGAAGGCGATGCCCTGCGCACCGACGACGTCGGTGAGCCGCTGGGAGTTCAGCGGGTTGACGACGGCCATGCCGACGTCGTAGTTGATGTCCTCGCTGGCTTCCCACTGCGGTGTGGTGAGGGTGGTCTTCGCCGTCCACTGGCCGTAGGGGGCGTTGCCGTTGTTGTAGCCGGGCACGAAGACCCATTGGGTGTGCCAGGTGCCCTGGTACTTCACGCAGTGCCCGGCGGTGACGACGACGCTGCCGTTGGTGCTGGTGACGGCGTCCCCGGAGCAGGAGGCCTTTTGGCCGTTGAAGAGGAAGAACACGCGCCCGGCGGTCTGGGTGACCTTGCCGCCGCCGGTCCAGGGCCCGCCGCCGTTCGGGATGCTCCGGATGATTGCGCTCTGGCCTTTGGCCACGTCTTTCGGCGTGAAGGCCGGGGCTTTGACGAGCGAGTCCATCGGCACGGCCGCCCGCATGGCGTCGGGCGTCCAGAACGGTTTCGAAGCGGCCTGGGCGGGGCTGCCGACCAGGGCGAACGCGAGGGAGAGGACGGCGGTGACCACCGCGGCCCGGAGTTTCGTGTGCTTCAAGACGCCCCACCTTCCGCAGAAGTGAATCGTCGCAAAGGCGACACAACCACTCGAAAGTAGTTGGCCGTGTACACACTGCACAGCCGCCGTCCGGCGTAACGCGTTCAGGCTGGTCAGCCGGGCTCGGGGTCAGGTCCCATTCGAGCTTCCTGCATCCTGATGAACTGGTCGACGACCTCGGCCAGGCCGGGGTGCTCGTCCGGCTGCAGAACCGGGGGCTTTCCCTGCGTCGCTACAGAAATGCCCGGCGTTACGCCGAAAGCCCCCTCACCAGTGGCGAGGGGGCCTCCGAGACGAACCGATCAGACGACCGCGAGCGGCAGCGCCGTCGGGTGCACCGGGGCCGGCAGGTCCGACGCGCCCGTCAGGTACGTGTCCACCGCGTTGGCCACCGACCGGCCCTCCGCGATCGCCCACACTACCAGGGATGCCCCGCGGTGGGCGTCGCCGCAGACGAACACCCCGGGCGTCTCCGTCTGCCAGTCCGCGCCGCACGACAGGGTTCCGCGGCGGGTCAACGACAAGCCGAGCCCGTCCAGCAGGGGCATCTCCTCGACGCCCTCGAAGCCGATCGCCAGGAGGACCAGGTCGGCCGGGAGCGTCTCGATCTCGTCGTTGACCGGGATGACCTCGCGGCGGCCCGTCGCCGGGTCCTTCTGGACGCGGACCTGCTGCAGCTCCACTCCGGTGACACGGCCCTCGGAACCGGCGAACCGCTTGACCGCCACCGCGAACTTCCGCTCGCCCGCCTCCTCGTGCGCCGCATACGTGCGCAGGATGTACGGCCAGGTCGGCCAGGGCGACCGCGCGTCGTCGCGGGCCGACGGCGGCATCGGGTACTGGTCGAGCTGGGTCACCGACAGCGCGCCCTGGCGGGTCGCCGTTCCGTAGGAATCCGCGCCGGTGTCGCCGCCGCCGATGATGACCACGTGCTTGCCGCGCGCGTCGATCGCCGGGGGGCCGTCGCCCTCGACGTACTTGTTGGCCGGCACCAGGTGCTCCATCGCCAGGTGGATGCCCGCCAGCTCGCGGCCCGGTGTCGTCGTGTCGTCGCGGCCGCGCAGCGCGCCCACCGCGAGCACCACCGCGTCGTACTGCGCGCGCAGGTCCTCCACCGAGAGGTCGACGCCGACCTCGCAGCCCGTCACGAACCGGGTGCCTTCCTTGCGCAGCTGCGCCAGGCGCCGGTCGAGGACCTTCTTCTCCATCTTGAACTCGGGGATGCCGTAGCGCAGCAGCCCGCCGAGGCGGTCGTCGCGCTCGAACACCGTGACCTCGTGCCCGGCGCGGGTCAGCTGCTGGGCGGCGGCCAGCCCGGCCGGCCCGGAGCCGACGACGGCGACCCGCCGCCCGCTGGACACCTCGGACACCTGCGGCTGGACGTAGCCCGCTTCCCAGGACTGGTCGGCGATCGTCTGCTCGACGCGCTTGATCGACACCGGGCCGCCGGACAGCGGCGAGATCGACAGCACGCAACCCGCTTCGCACGGCGCCGGGCACAGCTTCCCGGTGAACTCCGGGAAGTTGTTGGTGGCGTGCAGCCGGTCGCTCGCCGCGGCCCAGTCGCCGCGGCGGACCAGATCGTTCCACTCCGGGATCAGGTTGCCCAGCGGGCAGCCGGAGCCGCCGGAGTGGCAGAACGGGATACCGCAGTCCATGCACCGCGACGCCTGCTTGCGCACCTGGTCGTTGCGCTCGGCCGGGTCGACGTCCGCGTAGACCTCACCCCACGACGAAAGCCGTTCCTCTTTGGACTTCTTCTTCGGCTCTTCGCGCTCGTACTTGAGAAAACCGGTCGGGTCAGCCACGAGCGGCCTCCATGATCGCCTCGTCGACGTCGCGGCCGGCGGCGCGCGCCGCCTTCGCCGCGTCCAGGACCCGCTGGTAGTCGCGCGGCATCACCTTCGTGAACGCCACCGACCGGCGCGGCCAGTCGCCGAGCAGCGAGGCCGCCACCGCGGAGCGGGTGAGATCGTAGTGCTGTTGCACGGTCTTCTTCAGCCACGCCAGGTCGTCGGCGGTCGGGCGCAGCAGGTCCACCATGTCCTGGTTGACCTTCTTCGCGTCGACGTCGAGGACGAAGGCGATGCCGCCGGACATGCCGGCCGCCAGGTTGCGCCCGGTCGGGCCGAGCACCACCGCGCGGCCGCCGGTCATGTACTCGAAGGCGTGGTCGCCGACGCCCTCGGCGACGACCGTGGCGCCGGAGTTGCGGACGCAGAAGCGTTCGCCGACCTGGCCGCGCAGGAAGATCTCGCCGGCCGTGGCGCCGTAGGCGATCGTGTTGCCCGCGATCGTCTGCGCCTCGGCCGCGAAGCTCGCTTCCGGGTCGGGCCGGACGATGATCCGGCCGCCCGAGAGACCCTTGCCGACGTAGTCGTTCGCGTCGCCGACCATGTCGAGGGTGATGCCGCGCGGCAGGAACGCGCCGAGCGACTGGCCCGCCGAACCGGTGAGCGTGACGTTGATCGTGCCCTCGGGCAGGCCGTCCCCGCCGTAGCGGCGGGTGATCTCCGAGCCGAGCAGCGTGCCGACGGTCCGGTTGACGTTGCGCACCGGCAGCTCGATGTTCACGTGGTGCGCGTCTTCCAGCGCCGCCTCGGCGAGCTGGATGAGCGTGCGGTCCAGCGCGTGCTCGAGGCCGTGGTCCTGGCCGCGCGTGCGTCGCTTCGCGCCGCCGTACGGCGTCTCCGACGGCATCTCGAAGATCGGCGTCAGGTCCAGCCCGGACGCCTTCCAGTGGTCGACGGCCTCGTCGGTGTCCAGCAGCTCGGCGTGCCCGATGGCCTCGTCGAGCGTCCGGAAGCCCAGCGCCGCCAGGGTTTCCCGGACTTCTTCGGCGACGAACTTGAAGAAGTTGACGACGTGCTCGACCTGGCCGGTGTAGCGCTTGCGCAGTTCCGGGCTCTGGGTGGCGACGCCGACCGGGCAGGTGTCGAGGTGGCAGACGCGCATCATGATGCAGCCCGCGACGACGAGGGGGGCCGTCGCGAAGCCGTATTCCTCGGCGCCGAGGAGCGCCGCGATGACGACGTCGCGCCCGGTTTTCATGGCGCCGTCCACCTGCACGGTGATCCGGTCGCGCAAGCCGTTGAGCAGCAACGTCTGCTGGGTCTCGGCCAGGCCGATCTCCCACGGCGTGCCCGCGTGCTTGAGCGAGTTCATCGGGGACGCGCCGGTGCCGCCGTCGTGGCCGGAGATGAGCACGACGTCCGCGTGCGCCTTGGACACGCCGGCCGCGACCGTGCCGACACCCAGCGCGGACACCAGCTTCACGTGGATGCGGGCGTGCTCGTTGGCGTTCTTCAGGTCGTGGATCAGCTGGGCCAGGTCCTCGATGGAGTAGATGTCGTGGTGCGGCGGCGGCGAAATGAGGCCCACGCCCGGCGTGGAGTGCCGGGTGCGCGCGATCCACGGGTACACCTTGTTCGGCGGCAGCTGGCCGCCCTCGCCGGGCTTCGCGCCCTGCGCCATCTTGATCTGGATGTCGTCGGCGTTGACCAGGTACTCGCTCGTGACGCCGAAGCGGCCCGAGGCGACCTGCTTGATCGCGCTGCGGCGCTCGGGGTCGTAGAGCCGCTCGGGGTCCTCGCCGCCTTCACCGGTGTTGGAGCGGCCGCCGATCCGGTTCATCGCGATGGCCAGGGTTTCGTGCGCCTCGGCCGAGATCGAGCCGTACGACATCGCGCCCGTGTTGAAGCGCTTGAAGATCGACTCGGCGGGTTCGACCTCGTCGAGCGGCACCGGCTCGCGGACGCCGTCCTTGAACGCGAACAGCCCGCGCAGCGTGCCGCCCTCGCGGTAGAGGCGGTGCACCTCTTCGGTGTACTTGCGGTAGACCTCGTCGCGGCCGGTCTTGGACGCGTGCTGCAGCAGGAACACCGTCTCCGGCGTGAACAGGTGCAGCTCGCCCTCGCGGCGGTAGGCGTATTCGCCGCCGGTGTCGAGTCCACGGTGGACACGGTCGGTCGGGTTCTCCGGGTAGGCGCGGCGGTGGCGCGTCGCGACCTCTTCGGCGAGCACCTCGAGGCCGACACCGCCGAGCTTCGACGACGTCCCGGTGAAGTACTCGTCGAGCAGGTCCTGGCTCAGGCCGAGGGATTCGAAGACCTGGGCGGCGGTGTACGCGCCGACCGTGGAGATGCCCATCTTGGACATGATCTTCAGGACGCCCTTGACCAGCGCCTGGACGTAGTTCCGGATGGCCTTGGCGGCTTCGATGCCGGTGACCGCGCCCTGCCCGATCATGTCTTCGATGGTCTCGAAGGCCAGGTACGGGTTGACCGCGGCGGCGCCGTAGCCGAGCAGCAGCGCGATGTGGTGCACCTCGCGGGCGTCGCCGGATTCGACGACCAGGGCGACGCGCAGGCGTTCCTTGGTGCGGACCAGGTGGTGGTGCACCGCGGACACGAGCAGCAGCGACGGGATCGGCGCCATCCGGTGGTCGGAGTCGCGGTCGGACAGCACGAGCGTGCGCGCGCCGGCCGCGATCGCCTCGGAAGCCTCCCGCCGGACACGTTCGATCGCCGACGCCAGCGCCTCGGCGCCGCCGTCCACTTCGTACAGTCCGGAAAGGACACTGCAGGCGAAGCCGGGGAGGTCGCCGTCGTCGTTGATGTGGATGAGCTTGGCGAGCTCGTCGTTGTCGATGACCGGGTACGGCAGCTTCAGGTGGCGGCACGACGCCGGGCCCGGGGCCAGGAGGTTGCGCTCCGGGCCCATGATCCGCGCCATGCAGGTGACGAGCTCCTCGCGGATCGCGTCCAGCGGCGGGTTGGTCACCTGCGCGAAGTTCTGCTTGAAGTAGTCGTAGAGCAGCCGGGACCGCTTCGACAGCACCGCGGGCGGGGTGTCGGTGCCCATCGAGCCGATCGGCTCGGCACCCTTCTCGGCCATCGGCGCGAGCAGGATCTTGAGCTCTTCTTCGGTGTAGCCGAAGGAAAGCTGGCGCCGCAGCACGGAGTCGTGGCTCTGCACGACGTGGTCGCGGTCGGGCAGCTCGGCGATCTTGAGCAGGCCCGCGTGCAGCCACGAGTCGTAGGGCAGCTCGGCGGCCAGCGCGGACTTGACCTCTTCGTCGTCCACGATCCGGCCGGCCTCGGTGTCGACCAGGAACATCTTGCCGGGCTTGAGCCGTCCCTTGGCGACGACGTCCTTCGGAGCGACGTCCAGGACGCCGGCCTCGCTGGCGAGCACGACGCGGTCGTCGGCCGTGCGCCACCAGCGCGCCGGGCGCAGGCCGTTGCGGTCCAGGACCGCCCCGACCAGGCTGCCGTCGGTGAAGGTGACGCAGGCCGGGCCGTCCCACGGCTCCATCAAGCTGGCGTGGAACTGGTAGAAAGCGCGGCGCTCGGGCTTCATCGTGGCGTGGTTCTCCCACGCCTCCGGGATCATCATCAGCACCGCGTGCGGCAGCGACCGGCCGCCCAGGTGCAGCAGCTCGAGCACCTCGTCGAAGGACGCCGAGTCCGACGCGTCCGGCGAGCAGATCGGGAACAACCGCGAGAGGTCGCCGGAGATGACGTCGGATTCCAGCAGCGCCTCACGGGCCCGCATGCGGTTGCGGTTGCCGCGGATGGTGTTGATTTCGCCGTTGTGGGCCACGAACCGGAACGGGTGGGCCAGGGGCCACGACGGGAAGGTGTTGGTGGAGAAGCGGGAGTGCACCAGCGCGATGGCGCTTTCCAGCCGCTCGTCGCGCAGGTCGGCGAAGAACGCCGGCAGCTGCTCCGGCGTCACCATGCCCTTGTAGACGATCGTCCGCGAGGACAGCGACGGGAAGTAGGTGCCGCAGCCGGCGTTCGCGCTCTCGTTCTCGACGCGCTTGCGCAGGCAGAAGGCGAGCCTGTCCAGCTCCACGCCCGATTTTCGGTCGCCGGCCACGAAGAGCATGGCGAAGTGCGGCATGACCGAGCGGGCGGTCGGGCCGATGTCGGCGCGATCGGCGTCGACGGGGACCTCCCGCCAGCCGAGGACCTCCAGGCCCTCTTCGACGGCGATGCGTTCGGCGAGCCCGACGGCCTTGCGGCGCTGCTCGGCGTCTTGCGGCAGGAACGCGATGCCCGCGGCGTAGGTGGGGTGCCCGTGCTCGTCGGGTTCGGGCAGCTCGAAGCCGGCTTCGGCCCGCAGCAGCGCGTCGGGCAGCTGCAGCAGGATGCCGGCGCCGTCGCCGCTGGTGGGCTCGGCGCCCGCGGCGCCGCGGTGGTCGAGGTTGGTCAGCGCGGCCAGGCCGTCGGTGACGATGCCGTGGGAGCGGCGCCCGCGGATGTCGGCCACCATGGCCACACCGCAGGAGTCCTGCTCGGTCTCCGGGTCGTACAGACCCTGCTTGCCGGGCATGGCGGAGAAGATCAACGGGACCTCCTTCGTCGTCTTGTCGTGCGGGGCCGGGCTACCGGCCGGGGGAGCGCACGGGACGACGATGGCCCGCTTGTTAGCGCGACTTTAACACCTGGGAAACACCGCAGCAGCACTTCAGAGCGCCTCGGACGACGTCGGACGGTAACGATCTGGCTGCGCGGAACGACATAGTTCCTGATGGGTTCCCGGTAGTTCGTTCCGCTAAGTATACGGCCCGCGAACCCGGCTCAAAACCACTGTGCCGTGATCGGCGCACTGTGTCCCCGCTCACTAGAACGTGTTACATTTCGCCGCATGATCCTCGATCGGTTCAAGCTCACCGACCAGGTCGCGGTGGTCACCGGCGCCGGACGCGGAATCGGCGCGGCCACCGCTCTGGCCCTCGCCGAAGCGGGCGCCGACGTGGTGATCGCGTCCCGCACCGAGTCCCAGCTCAAGGAAGTCGCTGCGCGCGTTTCCGACGCGGGCCGCCGGGCGTTCCCGGTGCCGGTGGACCTCTCCTCCCCCGAAGCCGCGGCGGCACTGGCCGAGACGGCGGTGTCGGAGTTCGGCCGGCTCGACCTGGTGGTCAACAACGTCGGCGGCACGTACCCGCGCCCATTGCTGGAGTCGACGGTGGACTTCATGGAGGAAGCGTTCCGCTTCAACGTGGCCACGGCCCACGCGCTGACGGTCGCAGCGGCGCCGTCGCTGGTGAAGACGGGCGGCTCGGTGGTCAACATCTCGTCGGTGATGGGCCGGGTCAGCGGCCGCGGCTTCGCGGCGTACGGGACGGCGAAGGCGGCCCTGGCGCACTACACGCGCCTGGCGGCGGCGGACCTGGCGCCGAAGGTGCGGGTGAACGCGATCTCGGTGGGGTCGGTGGCGACATCGGCGCTGGAGATCGTGGTCGGCAACCCGGAGCTGAAGTCGAAGATGGAGTCGGCGACACCGCTGCACAAGATCGGCGAAGCGGAGGACATCGCGGCGACGGTGGTGTTCCTGGCGTCGCGGGCCGGCGGGTACATCACGGGCAAGATCCTCGAGGTCGACGGCGGGTTGCAGGCGCCGAACCTCGAGCTGGGCCTGCCCGACCTCTGACCCTCAGCTCTCGTCGGTCTTCTTCGGCTCTTCCGCCGGTGCCTCCTCGGCCGGGGCCTTTTCGGCCGGGGCTTCGGCGGCGACCTTCGCGTGCTCGGGCTCGGCGGCGGTGGCGGAGTCGGCCTCCGAAGCTTCGGGCTCCTCCGCGGCCACCGGGACCTCGTCCGGGCCCGGGGCGTCCTTGCTCACCAGCGTCTCCGGTGCCTCCCGCGGGCCCCGCTTGCCCGCGACCACGAAGTACGCCGCCGCCCCGAGGAACAGCAGGATCGACGTCCACACGTTCACCCGCAGGCCGAGGATGTGGTTGGCCGTGTCCGTCCGCATCATCTCGATCCAGCCGCGGCCGACCGTGTAGCCCGCCACGTACAGCGCGAACGCCCGCCCGTGGCCGAGCTTGAACTTGCGGTCCGCCCACACCACCAGCAGCGCGACCAGCAGGTTCCAGAGCAGCTCGTACAGGAACGTCGGGTGGACCGGGCTCTCCGGCAGCGGGATGTGGCCCGTCGCGACGCCGTTCAGCAGGTTCTCCGGGTCCTCCGGGTTGAAGCGCTGGAAGACCTCGAGCCCCCACGGCAGGTCCGTGTGCGCGCCGTAGAGCTCCTGGTTGAAGTAGTTGCCGATGCGGCCGATCGCCTGCGCGACGACGATGCCGGGGGCGACCGCGTCCGCCATCGCCGGCAGCGGGATGCCCTTGCGGCGGCAGGCGATGAGCGCGCCCACCGCGCCGAGGGCGATCGCGCCCCAGATGCCGAGGCCGCCGTCCCAGATCGCGAACGCGTTCCACGGATTGCGGCCCTCGGTGAAGTACAGCTCGGGGTCGGTGATCACGTGGTACAACCGGCCGCCGACCAGGCCGAACGGCACCGCGAACACCGCGATGTCGACCACCGTGCCCTTGGTGCCGCCGCGGGCCACCCAGCGCCGCTCGCCCCACCAGATCGCCACGATGATGCCGGCGATGATGCACAGGGCGTACGCGCGGAGCGGGATCGGTCCCAGGTGCCAGACACCGCGGTCGGGGCTGGGGATCGTCGCGAGGTAGGCGCTCATCACGCGGCCACCGTAGCGCTAGCGTGCCCTTCGTTACCAACCCGGCCGCAGTTACGGCCGCTGGCTTATCGGCAATGGTCACGTGCCGTTCGGAGGGGGGCGGCCCTACTTTCTGGCCGGGTTGCTAAGGCACCGGAGCATCCAAGGCGGCCAGGTACCCCGCCACCAGCGCGTGCGCGACCTGGGTGACGGCTTGGTCACGCGGGAGGAACCGGTCGTCGTGCAGGCTCGGCACGCCCGCCGTGTCGCCGAGGCCGACGAACAGCATGAGCCCGCGGGTCGCGCCGCCGCAGTAGTGGGCGAAGTCGTCGGCGCCGAACGAGCGGAACTGGTCGTCGACGACGAAGCCGGCGTGCCGCAGCCACTGCTGTGCGCCCGCCGCCAGCGCCGGGTCGTTGTCCAGCACCGGCTCGCAGGGGCTGATCTCCAGCTCGGCCGTGCAGCCGTGCGCCCGCGCGGTGCCGTGCACGATGTCCGCAAGCGTTTCCAGGGCGCGCTCTCGGTCCTTCGTGCGCATCACGCGCAGCGAGCCGAACGCGCTCGCGCTGTTCGGGACGACGTTGGCCGCCGTGCCGGCCTGGATCCGGCCGATCGAGCAGACCGCGCCGAACACCGGGTCGATCCGGCGCGACGCGAGCTGCTGCAGGCTCACGACCAGCTGCGACAGCGCCAGGATCGGGTCGCGCAGCAGGTGCGGGTAGCCGGCGTGGCCGCCCTGACCCTGCATGGTCACCTCGAACTCGTCGGTGGAGGCGTTCACCGGTCCCGGCGCCGCCGAGACGACGCCGTGCGCGATCCGCGGCTGGACGTGCGCGCCGATCACCGTGTCGACCCCGTGCTCGGCCAGCACCCCGGACTCGACGACGTCGAGCGCGCCGGGCGGGGACGTCTCCTCCCGCGGCTGCAGCAGCGCCAGGATCGGCCGCGGCACGGCGACGCGCCGCGCGGCCCGGCAGACGGCGACCAGCGCGGCGAGGTGGACGTCGTGGCCGCACGCGTGCATGAACTCGTTCCCGGACGCCCACGGCACCCCGGTGCCCTCCAGCACCGGGAGGGCGTCGAGCTCGGCCCGCAGCGCCACGGCCGGGCCGTCCCCGCCGGGTACCGGGATGGCCCGGCCGGTCTTGGCGACGCGGGTCCCGTCGCCCGCGCCGAGCGCGCCGGCCACCAGGCGGGCGGTGTCCTCCTCGTCGCCGGATCCGCGGGGGTCGGCGTGCACGGCGTGCCGGAGCTCGACGGCGGCGGGCAGTTCGTCGGCGATCGCCTGCGTCCACCGGTTCCACAGATCACTCACACGTGCTCCAAGCGGTAGATCCTCTTCGCGTTCTCGTGTCCCACCAAAGCACACAGCCGGACGGCGTCCTTTTCGGACATCGCGTCCGCGGCCAACGCGGCGCGGACGAAGTCCGACAAACCCTGCCGGAACAGGGCGGTGCCCAGGTGGTACAGCTCGGCCAGGCCGAAGGCGTCGGTGGAGAAGAGCACCTTCCCGAACGGCGCGAGCTCCAGGAGCTCGGCCAGCACGGCCGGCGCCCGGAACCCCGCGTTGTGCGTGATGAGCCCGGCGTCGACGAACACGTGCTCGAAGACCTGCGCCAGATACGCGGCGTGGCGGTGGAACGGGTAGTTGTGCAGCAGCAGGATGGGCACGCCGCTGCCGCGGGTCGCCCGCAGCAGCCCGGTGAGCAGCAGCGGGTCGCCGCGGTGCAGGTCGACGTCGGCGTCGCCGTAGCCGACGTGGAACTGCACCGGCAGGCCCAGGTCGAGGCCGGTGAACACGAGGTGGCGGTGCAGCACCTCGTCGGCCAGCCGGGTGCCGCCCGCGGCGAGCCACCGCCCGGCGGCGGCTTCGACCTCCGACGGCGTCGGCCGCTCCCCCGCCAGTTCCAGGCCGGCGCGGTAGGCCGCGATCGACTTCAGCCCGACGGCCGTCGAGGCGCGCCTCTCCAGCTCGTCGGCGAAGGCCGCGGCGAAGCCGGCCGCGGTGGTCCCGCCGATCACCGCCTCCGCGACCTGTTCCAGCCGGACGACGTCGTGCGCGCGCGTGCCCGCGAGCCCGGCGAACTCCGCGGTCGTGGTCAGCGAGTCCGGCCGGAAGCCGCCGTCCACGAGGAAATCGGTCGTGCCGGTCGCCCGCAGGAACCGCCGGGCCACCTCGGCCGCGCCGAGTTCGGCGCGGCGCTCGAGGTAGTCCTCGGCCGGGGCGTGCTTCGGCAGGTCGAGCACGGGTGCGCAGCGTTCGCGCACGGCCAGCCCGATGAGCGTGTCGAACAGGCTCGTGCCGAGCGGCGAGGGCGCGTCGGCCTCCGTCAGCATCGCCTCGAAGCCCGCGCGGGTGACGTCCCGGGTGACGACGCCGTGGCAGTGGTGGTCCACCAGCGGCAAGTCCGCGACGAACGGGAGCAGACCGGTCATGTGCCTCCGTCCACACTCGTCAGCCTTTCCCCCACCCTACGAGCGTAAGCGGGCGCGGACAGCACCAAGATCACCGCGAGCGCGAGCACCGCCGCGGCGACGACCGGGAACCACCGCGCCGGGCCTTCGGTCGGGTAGGGCACCACGTTGACGTACACGGTGTACCCGAGCACGGCGAGCGCGCCGACCGGGAAGACGAGGTGCCACCCCGGCACGCGCATCCGCCGCTTCACGAACAGCAGCAGGATCGCGCCGACCGTCGTGAGCAGGTAGATCACCAGCAGGATGAGCGTCCCGATCGAACCGGACCAGGCGAACGTGTCCGACGCCGTCGCGCCGAAGAACAGCGCGCACACCAGGATGATCAGCGCCGCCGCGGCGGTCACGGCGCTCACCGCGGCCACCGGTGTGCCGCGCGAAGACGTCCGGCCGATGCCCCGGCCGCCGACCGCGTCGCGGCCCAGGGCGTAGAGCAGCCGCGAACCCCCGACGACGCAGGCCAGGCAGCAGCCGAACGCGCTGATCGCGGCGCCGACGCTGATGACGTCGCCGACCCAGGCGCCCGCGTACCGGCTGCCGAGGTCGCCGAGCAGGGACGGCGAGTCGTGGAACGCGCTCGCGTCGCTGCCGAACGCCATCATCTCGACCGCCGTCACCACCACGAAGTAGAGGCCGCCGAAGATCGCCGTGCCGAGGATCGCGCGCGGGATGTTGCGCTTCGGGTCGTGGGTTTCCTCCCCCAGCGTCGCGGCGGCTTCGAACCCGGCGAAGGACAGGAACCCGAAGACCGCGCCGAGGAACACGCCGGACAGCCCGGTTTCCGGGACGAAGACGGCCATGGTGAACCGGGCGCCGCCCGGGGCGTTCCCGGCGACGAGCCGGACTCCGATCACGACGGTGACCAGCAGGATCACCGCGATCGTCGCGCCTTCGACGGCGAGCAGGGTGCTCGTGCCGCGGCGGGCGGGCAGCACGGACAGCAGCCAGGCACCGGCCAGGGCGACGGCCGTCAGCACGAACGGGCCCCAGGACGGCGGGTCCGGCCAAATGCCCACCTGCGTCAGGAAAGCCGTGCCCAGCGTGCCCGCGGCCGAGCTCGTCACGACGGCGTAGAACGTGTACGTCCCGAGCAGACCGATGCCCGAGACGACGCCCGCCCGCGGGCCGAGGGTGGCGCCGACGAACGCGTACACCGAACCGGCGTGCTGGTAGTACTGGCAGAGCTTGACGAAGCCGTACGCGACCAGCAGGACGCCGATCGCCGAGAGCAGGAAGGCGAGCGGCACGGCGCGGCCGGCGGCCGCGGCGGTCTGCTGGGGGTTGATGTTGGCGGCCATGCTCGGGGCCATCAACGCCACGGACAGGCCGACGGCCTGCCAGACGGAGAGGGACCGGCGCAGCCCTGGACGGGTTTCGGCGGTGTCTGACAAGATCTTCACCTCTTTCTCAGGTGAGCGGATCCAGTGAACAGGCACGGGGGCAGGATGAGCCAGCTCGATCGGGCGGAACTCGCACAACAAGGCGCACTCCGGGCCGACGGCCTGCGTGCCGCCGGCGTGGAGCTCGTCGCGCTGACCTTCGTGGACAACAGCGGCATCGCACGGGTGAAAGCCGTGCCGGTGGACCGGCTGTGGTCGGCGGCTGCGTGGGGCGTCGGCGCGTCGAACTCGTTCGACTTCTTCCTCGCCAACGACGACATCGTGAGCGGTACGCATTCGCGTGGCCCGGTCGGTGACCTGCGGCTGCACCCGGATCTCGACGCGCTCGTGCCGCTGGCCGCGCAGCCCGGCTGGGCGTGGGCGCCGGCGTGGCGGTACGACCAGGAAGGCGAGCCGCACCCGCAGGACGCGCGGGCACTGGCCGCGGCCGCGACGGCCCGGCTCGCGGAGCTGGGCTACAACGCGCGGACGGCGTTCGAGATCGAGTGGGTCATCACGGCGGCCGACGCGCCGGACGACCCGCGCTCGGCCACCGCGGGCCCGGCCTACGGCTACGCGCGGCTGTCGTCGCAGGCGCGCTACCTGCGCACCCTGGTGTCCACGTTGGCCGCCCAGGGGGTCGCGGTGGAACAGATCCACCCGGAGTACGCGGCCGGGCAGTTCGAGGTGTCGGTGGCGGCCGGCGACCCGGTGCGCGCGGCGGACGTCGCGGTGCTGACGCGCGAGACCATCCGGACGGTCAGCGAGCACCACGGGTTGCGGGCGTCGTTCACGCCGAAGTTCGCCCCGGACGGCGTCGGCAACGGCGGCCACGTCCACCTGAGCCTGTGGGACGGCGACCGCAACCTGTGCGCCGGCGGCGACCGGCGGTTCGGGCTCACGGAGACGGCGGAGGCGTTCGGCGCCGGGATCCTTTCCCGGCTGCCGGCGCTGCTGGCGATCGGCGCGCCTTCGGTGGTCAGCTACCTGCGGCTCGAGCCGCACCACTGGGCCGGGGTGTTCCGGGTGTGGGGCCTGGAAAACCGCGAGGCGCCACTGCGGCTGGTCCAGGGCCCGGCCGGGCAGCGCGAGCGGGCGGCGAACTTCGAGGTCAAGTGCTTCGACCTGACGGCGAACCCGTACCTGGTGGTGGCGGCGCTGATCTTCGCGGGCCTGACCGGGGTGGCGGCCGGGGAGAGCTTGCCGGAGCCGGTCGACGTCGACCCCGGAACGCTCCCCTCCGCCGAGCGGCTGCCGACCTCGCTGGCCGACGCGGTGACGGCGTTCGAAGCGGACCCGGCGTTGACCTCCGCGTTCGGCCCGGAGCTGGCGACGACGCTGGTGGACGTCCGCCGCGGCGAGCTCGACCGGTTCGGCGCCCTGCCGCCGGACGAGCTGTGCGCGGTGATGCGGTACCTACATTGACTTGAGCGCCTTGGCGACCTCGGTGCGCAGCTGCGGGAGTTTCGCGTAGAGGCGGTCGCCCGGGCATTCGGTGTTGTAGAAGTCGCGGTGGCCCTTGATCTCTTCGACGGGGATGCCGTACTGGCGGCAGATGTAGGCGCAGAAGACGACGAGCGAGGCGAACTGCGTCTCGGGCGGCTCGACGCTGGTGTAGAGGCCTTCGTTTTCGATGCCGATGGCGTTCGTGTTCTGCCCCGGGCAGTGCGCGCCCTGGATCATCGTGGTGCGGCCGCGCAGCGCGTCCAGGCTGCCGTGGCGCCCTTCGAGGCGGTACCCGCCGCGGCTGACGGTGAAGTGCTGGCCGGTGTCGGACCAGCCGTTGTTGTCGATGTGGTCGTGCTGGTCGTCGCGCGCGACCTGGAAGGCGTGGGCCAGGGAGTAGTCGGTGCTGTTGGCGCTGGCGATGTGGTGGATGAGGATGCGGTTCGCGGGGTGGTCGAGGGTGGTGAGCGCATCGGCGGGCGGCCGGGCCCCCCACTCGGCACAGCTGTAGATCCGCGGCGGCGTGGTGGCGGCCCGGGCGGCGTTCGGGAGGACCAGTCCGGCGGCCCCGGCGACGGCGAGCCCGGCGGCACCGCGGAGGAAGCTGCGCCGCGGGAGGTGTGCGATGTCCATGCCGCGGACCCTTCCGCGGCGGCGTACAGCTTTCGTACAAAAGCCGGCCGGGCGGGGCGGATTGTGGTGGCGAAGGGCCAGATGAGCTCGATATCCGCGTTGTCGCGCTCGGCGTCACCAGGCCAGGGAGAACTTCACCGGCAGCGCCGCCAAGCCGCGGAACAGCGGCGACGGCCGCCACTCCAGCGCGTCGGCCGGCACCGCCAAGACCACGTCCGGGAGCCGGTCGAGCAGGACTTCGATCGCCGCCTCGGCGATGACCTTGGCGATCTCCTGGGCGGCGTACGGGCACCGGTGTTCGCCGTGGCTGAACGACAGGTACGCCTGGTTGCCGGTCGAGGCCTGCGGGACCGGCCGGACGAGCGGGTCCTGGTTGGCCGCGGCGAGCCCGAGGATCAGCAGGTCGCCCTGGCGGATCTGCCGGCCGCCCAGCCGGAGGTCGTGGACGGCGAACCGGCCCGGGAAGTTCTGGGTCGGCGTGTCCTCCCAGAGCACCTCGTTCAGCGCCTGGCCGACGCTCCGGCGTCCGCCGGACAGGGTCATCGCGAAGCGGTCGTCGGTGAGCATCAGCCGCAGGGTGTTGCCGATCCAGTAGGCGGTGGGCAGCTGGCCCGCGTTCATCAGGTGGAGCAGGTCCTCGGTGATCTCCTCGTCGGCGAGCGCCGCCGGGTGGGCCAGCAGCCGCGACGTGACGTCCGGCCCGGGAGCGCGTCGTTTGGCCTCGACCATGCGCCGCACCTTGTCCCGGACGCGCGCGTAGGCGTCGTTCGCGCCCTCGCCGGCGGCGTGCGTCCGGTAGACGTCCTGGACCAGGTCGGCGGTCTCGGCGTCCGGCACGCCGATCATCCGGGCCACGACGGGCAGCGGTATCCCGTCGGCGTACTGGGTGATCAGGTCCGCTTCGCCCGATCCGGCGAAGGCGTCGATGAGCTCGTCGGCCACCTGCTGCGCCCGTGCGCCCAGGTCGAACTGGTCGACGGCGCCGAGTGCCTCGTCGAGTGCCCCGGCCCGCCGCCGGTGCTCGGCGCCCTCGGCGAACATCATCGTGGGCTGGTAGGCCAGCAGCGGCAGCAAGGGCCAGTCGGCCGGAACCCGGTCCCAGGCGTTCCACCGCCGTGAGTCCCGCCCGAAGACCTCCGGATTGCTCACGACGTGCTGCACCTCGCGGTAGCCCAGCACCAGCCACGCCGGTACGTCCCCGTCGAGCAGGACCGGGGCCACCGGCCCGTGCGCGCGCCGCATCTCCGCGTAGAGATCCGCGGACGTCTGCTGGAACAGCGGCCCGGACAACGGCGTGGCGAGTGCGGGCTGAGGGGTGCTCATGGCGTGGTCTCCCGTGCGGAGGACAGGGCGAAGAGGTGGTTGACGAGGGAGAGCAGGACGGTCTTGCTGGAATCGCGCCGTCGGGCGTCGCAGTCGATCAGCGGGACATCGGCGGACAGGTCGAGAGCGTGGCGCACCTGGTCCAGGGAGTGCTGCGGCTCGCCGAAGTTGTTGCGCGCGACGATGAACGGCGTCCCGTGGTGTTCGAGGCGGTCGATGGAGTACCAGGAGTCGGCCAGCCGCTGGGTGTCCACCAGCACGACGGCGCCCAGGGTCCCGGCGAACAGCCGGTCCCAGAGGAACCAGAACCGCTCCTGGCCCGGCGCGCCGAACAGGTACAGCACCATGTGCTCGTTCAGGCTGATCCGCCCGAAGTCGAACGCGACCGTGGTGGTGGTCTTGCCGGGCGAGGCGCCCTCGTCGATCCCGACGCCCGCCTGCGTCATGGTTTCCTCGGTGCTCAGCGGGCGGATCTCGCTGACCGAACGGACCATGGTCGTCTTGCCGACGCCGAACCCGCCGACGATCACGATCTTCAGCCCGTCCCTGGCGGTGCTCGGCAGCGGAGTACGGACGTCCTGGTCAGAGCTTCTGCAGTCCAACGAGTACCTGCTTCAGGGTTTCGAGATCGGGCAGGTCGGTGTCCACGGGAGCCGAGGACGGGTGGCGGGCGGTGATCCGGCCGGTGTCGAGCAGGTCGCACAGCAGGATCTTCACGACGCTCACCGGAAGGCCCAGCTCCGAGGCGACCTCCACCATCGCCGTCGGGTGACGGCACAGGCGCAGGATCTTGACGTGCTCGGACTGCATGCCCGGAACCGGATCGCCTTCGCTCACGATCAGCGTCACCAGGTCGAGCGCGCTCTCGTTCGCGCGGCTGCGCCCACCGGTGACGGTGTACAACCGGTCGGGGTCTTCGCGGTGCAGGTCTTCCCGGGTCATGTCATCCGGCCGCGGTGTGCTGCTGGGGGCGGGCCGGCGCGGTCAGGTACTCGCCCAGCTGCTCGACGAGCTCGTTCATGTTGTGGCCGATGAGGCCGACGTCCGCGTCGTCGGCGGCGATCACGGCGAGGTGGGCTCCGGCGCCGGCTTCCACGATGAACAGCATCCCGCCGTGGAACTCCGTCATGGACTGGCGCACGCCGCCGGTGCCGTCGCCGAACTCGATGGACGTGCCGTACGCCAGGCTCTGGATGCCCGAGGCGATGGCGGCCAGCTGGTCGGCCTGGTCGATCGTGAGCCCGCGGGTGTGGCAGAGCTTGAGACCGTCCTTGGACAGCACCACGGCGTGCCGGGTGCCCGGCGTCTTGCCCAGGAGGTTCTCCAGCAGCCAGTCGAGATCGTGGTCCGTGGTGTTCATCGGCTGTCCTCCGAAGGAGCAGAAGGGCGGGTTCCCCGGCCGGCCGCGTGGAAAGCACTGAACCGCGCTCCGGCGTCGGCCCGAGCCGGTGCCGGCTTCCCCGCCGGCGGCGGCGCTGCCTTGGGCGCGGCCGCCAGCGTCTGCCCGCGACGTCGCTGCGGCAGCCCGGACAGCCCACCCTCCACTGTGGACGCAGGTGCGGCGGGGGGCGCTTCGGCGGGCTCGGCGCGCACCGCCGCCGGGGCCGGGGTGACCGGCGGAGCGACCGGTTCGGGCTGGGTGATCAAGGTCCGGGGGATCATGACCACCACTCCGGTGCCGCCCCGCGCGGACGGCCTGAAGTGCACGCTCAGACCGTGCTTGCGCGCCAGGCACCCGACCACCGCCAGGCCCAGCCGGGTCCCGGACAGCGTGGTGAGGTCCAGCGGCTCGGCGGAAACCGCCCGCACGGCACGCTCCAGCGCCGCGGGACCCATGACGAGGCCACTGTCCTCGATCGTGACCACCACACCCGCGTGCACCTCCTCCACGTACACGTGCACGTCCTCCGACGGCGGGGAAAAGCTGGTGGCGTTGTCCATCAGTTCGGCCAGGGCGTGCATGACCCCTTCGGCGGCGTACCCGGCGACCGCGACGGTGCTGGTCGAGTGCGTCCGCACCCGCTGGTAGGCGCTGATGCGCCCCATCGCCCCGCGCAGGATGCTTTCCATCACGATCGGCTTGGTCCAGCGCCGGCCGGACCGCGCTCCGGTCAGGACCGCGATGCTGTCCGCCAGGCGGCCCGCCTGCGCGGTGCGGTGGTCCAGTTCGAGCAGGTCGCCGAGGACGTTTTCGTCATACCGGCCTTCCATCTCGCGCAGGTCGGCCAGCATGCTGGTGGCCAGGGCCTGAACGCGGCCGGCGGCGTTGGCGCAGGCCGCCGTCGTGGCCGCGCGCATGCGCTCTCCCCGGCTGATCTCCCGCGCGATCGTCTCCAGCAGCCGCCGGTGGGCACCGTCGACGGAATCCGGCACCTCGGCGAGCGCGGTGTCCGCCGACGCGCCGTCGCGCACCCGCCGAACCACCGCGGGCAGCGTGTCGTCGGCGAGCCGGGCGACCCCCGCGTCCAGGACCGTGATCCGGTCACGGAAGCGGCGCGCCGCCTGCGCGCAGTACGCGGCGATCGTCACGGCCGCACACACGACAGCGGCGGCCACCCCGCCGTACCAGGCCACGAACGTCCGGTCCGCCGCGGGCACCCCGGCCGTCATCCACCACCAGAGGCCCCCGGTGATGACGATCGCGGCCGGCAGAACGAACAGGGCTCGGCCCACCGGCAGGCGCGCTGCCTGATCGGGAGCGGGCAAGTGCACTGACATCGATCAGGTCCTCGTGGGGCGGTCGGAGACAGGACACCCGATATCGCGCGGTGCGCGGGAGGCGCGCCCGGGTTCGCGCGCAATGGGCTGAAGGGTGAACGGCGACTGCCGTGGTGTCGGCTGGGGAGCGTCGCCTGCGGCGAGCAAGACCCTAGCGCCGATCTTTCCCGTTCGTAAGAGTCAATTTCGGCGGCGCATCTTCCTCGGTCTCCGTCGTTTCCGGGAAGTCAATTCCCAACGGATCGGGGCGCAAATGGGAAAACGGCGAAGAATGGGTGTTCAGCCGCAATCGTGGCCGACCGGGAATCCGCGAAGGCACCCGAGCCCCGGGCACCCGGGAGGGCACTCCGGGTCAAGCGGTGGCGACCGCCCGGCGCACGCCCTCGGCCAGCTCGGCAGACAGGGCACGAACCCCGGACGAGCCCTCGGCCGCCGCCGTGACCAGGGCCGAGCCCACGATCACCGCGTCCGCGAAGGAGGCCACCTGGGCCGCCTGCTCACCGGACCGGACGCCGAGGCCGACGCCGATCGGCAGGTCCGTGTGGGCCCGCGTGCGGCGCACCAGCGCCTCGGCTCCCGCGCCGACCTGGTCGCGTGCGCCCGTCACGCCCATCACCGCGGTCGCGTAGATGAAGCCCGACGACGCGGCCGCCGTGAGCGCGAGCCGCTCCTCCGACGACGAAGGCGCGACCAGGAACGTCCGGTCCAAGCCGTGCTCTTCGGACGCCGTCATCCACGCGCCGGCCTCGTCCGGGATCAGGTCGGGCGTGATCAGGCCGAGCCCGCCCGCCGAAGCGAGGTCGCGCGCGAAGCGGTCCACGCCGTAGCGGTTCACCGGGTTCCAGTACGTCATCACCACCGCGCGGCCGCCGCGGGCCGACACCGACTCGACCACCTCGAACAGGTGCTTGAGGCGGAAGCCGTTGTCCAGCGCGGTCACCGAGGCGGCCTGGATGGTCGGACCGTCCATCACCGGGTCCGAATACGGGACGCCGACCTCGATCAGGTCCGCGCCGCCGTCGACGCAGGCCGCGATCAGGTCCTTCGAGCCGTCGACCGTGGGGAAGCCGGCCGGGAGGTAGCCGATCAGCGCGGCACGCCCCTCGGCGCGCGTCGCGGCGAAGAGGTCGTCGAGCCCGCTCATCCGTTCACCAGTCCGAACCACTTGGCCGCCGTGTCCATGTCCTTGTCGCCGCGACCCGACAGGTTCACGACGATCAGCCCGTCCGGGCCCAGCTCGCGGCCGAGGTCCAGCGCGCCGGCCAGCGCGTGCGCCGACTCGATCGCCGGGATGATGCCCTCGGTGCGGGACAGCAGCTTGAACGCGTCCATCGCCTGGGCGTCGGTGATCGGGCGGTACTCGGCGCGGCCGGTGTCCTTCAGCCACGCGTGCTCCGGGCCGACGCCCGGGTAGTCGAGCCCGGCCGAGATCGAGTGCGACTCGACCGTCTGGCCGTCCTCGTCCTGCAGCAGGTACGTCATCGCGCCGTGCAGGCTGCCCGGGGTGCCCTTGGTCAGGGTGGCGCCGTGGCGGTTGCCCTCGATGCCCTCGCCGCCCGGCTCCAGGCCGACCAGCCGCACGGACGGGTCGTCGTAGAAGCCGGAGAAGATGCCGATCGCGTTCGACCCGCCGCCGACGCACGCCGCGACGACGTCGGGCAGGCGGCCGGCCTGCTCGAGGATCTGCTCCCGCGCCTCGGTGCCGATGACGTGGTGGAAGTTGCGCACCATCGTCGGGAACGGCGCCGGCCCGGCGGCCGTGCCGAAGAGGTAGTGCGTGGTGTCGGCATTGGTGACCCAGTCGCGCAGCGCCTCGTTGATCGCGTCCTTCAGCGTCCGCGAACCGGTCTTGACCGGGATCACCTCGGCGCCGAGCAGCCGCATCCGGGCCACGTTCAGCGCCTGGCGCTCGGTGTCGACCTCGCCCATGTAGACGACGCAGTCGAGGTCGAGCAGCGCGCACGCGGTGGCCGTCGCGACGCCGTGCTGGCCCGCGCCGGTCTCGGCGATGACCCGCTTCTTGCCCATCCGCTTGGTGAGCAGCGCCTGGCCCAGCACGTTGTTGATCTTGTGGGAGCCGGTGTGGTTCAGGTCCTCGCGCTTGAGGAACACCCGCGCGCCGCCGGCGTGCTCGCCGAAGCGCTTGGCCTCGGTGAGCAGCGACGGACGGCCCGCGTAGTCCTTCAGCAGGCGGTTGAACTCGTTCAGGAACTCCGGGTCGTGCCGGGCCTTGTCGTACTCGGTGGCGACCTCGTCGACGACGCCGATCAGCGCCTCCGGCATGAACCGCCCGCCGTACGGGCCGTAGTAGCCCCGCTCGTCCGGGTCGTGCTCACCCGGCTTTTCGATCGGCTTTTCGACGACACTGTGCTCTTCGGTCACCGCGACGGCCTCGGGCAGGCGGGGTGGGAACCGGCGGTGACCAGCTTGACCAGGGCGCCCTTCGGGTCGCCGGAGGCGACGAGCCCCTCGCCGACCAGCACCGCGTCGGCGCCGTGGCCCGCGTAGGACATCAGGTCGCCCGGACCGCGGACACCGGACTCGGCGACCTTGTAGACGTCCATCGGCAGGCCGGGGGCCAGCCGCGAGAAGACGTCCCGGTCCACCTCGAGGGTGTGCAGGTTGCGCGCGTTGACGCCGATGACCTTGGCGCCCGCCTCGAGGGCCCGGTCGGCCTCCTCGGCGTTGTGGATCTCCACCAGCGCGGTCATGCCGAGCGATTCGACGCGGTCGAGCAGCGAGACGAGCGCGTTCTGCTCCAGCGCGGCGACGATCAGCAGCACCATGTCGGCGCCGTGCAGGCGGGCCTCGTGCACCTGGTAGGGGCTGACGACGAAGTCCTTGCGCAGGATGGGGATGTCCACCGCCGCGCGGACCGCGTCCAGGTCGGCCAGCGAACCGCCGAAGCGGCGCTGCTCGGTGAGCACGCTGATCACGCGCGCCCCGCCGGCCTCGTAGTCCTTCGCCAGCGCGGCCGGGTCGGGGATGTCGGCCAGGTCGCCCTTCGAGGGGCTGCGCCGCTTGACTTCGGCGATCACGCCGATGCCGGACTCGCGCAGGGCGGCCATCACGTCGCGCGGCGCCGGGGCGGCGGCCGCGCGGATCTTCAGCTCGTCGAACGGCAGCGCGGATTCCCGCACGGCGAGGTCTTCCCGCACGCCGGCGACGATGTCTTCGAGCACGCTCACCGGACGCCCCCGCCTGGGTACGTGCTCACGGATTCACTCGCAAGGTCGCTCACAAAAACCTTCCCCTTCCCGCCGAAACGATGCTAACCCCCGCATCCGAACCGCCCGGTTCCGGGTGTGCGCGTTACTCCGAATGCCTGCCCCGGACGTCCGTGGGGTCTTCCCCCTCGGACAGGGCTTCCCACAGCTCGGCGTCCGGGTCACGCGCCTTCTTCCGCGTCGCCGGGGCCGCGTACTTCGCGCCGAGCCGCGCGGCCCGGCCCGCGCCCTTGACGGCTGCCAACCCGCCGGCGGCGACGAGAATTCCCCCGAGCACGGCGAGGCCGCGGCCCAGCAGCATCTCGGCCACCGGGAGCCCGTCGGCGTAGCCGCCGAACCGGACCCCGGCGACGCCGGCCCAGATCGCCGCGGCCCCGGCGAGCGCCAGCACGACGCCCAGGACGCGGCGTGCCCAGCCGCCCGTGGCCACCAGCCCGGCCACGCCGGCCAGGGCCAGCAGCGCCAGCGGCACGAGCGCGGTGGCGCGCTGCTCACCGGTCTCGCGGTGCAGCACCATCCCCCGCACGCCGCCGTCGCGGAACTCGGCGAACCAGGTCAGCCGTGACGCACCCCACAGCGCGAGCGCGCCCAGCAGGAGCGCGACCACGATCATCCACAGTGGACGCCTCGAGGCCGTCGCCACCGCCGGAGCGGCCGCGTCCTGCCGCAGCGGCGCGTCCGGCGTGTCAGACATGAGCGGCGTCCGCGGCCGGGTCGAGGGCGCCCGCCGCCACCATCGTCTGCGCGGCGGCCACCGCCGAGAGCACGGTCTTGGCCTTGTTCAGCGATTCGGTGTCCTCGTAGTCCGGCACCGAGTCGGCGACCACCCCGCCGCCGGCCTGGACGTGCGCGACGCCGTCCTTCACCAGGGCCGTGCGGATCGCGATGGCCGTGTCGGCGTCGCCGGCGAAGTCGAGGTAGCCGACGACCCCGCCGTACAGCGCGCGGCGGACCGGTTCGAGCTCCTCGATCAGCTCCATCGCGCGGACCTTCGGCGCGCCGGACAGCGTCCCGGCCGGGAAGCAGGCGGTGACCGCGTCGAACGCCGTCTTGCCGTCGGCCAGCTCACCGGTGACGGTGGACACGATGTGCATGACGTGGCTGTAGCGCTCGATCTGGAAGAAGTCGACGACGCGCACGGTGCCCGGCTTGCAGACCTTGCCCAGGTCGTTGCGGCCGAGGTCGACGAGCATCAGGTGCTCGGCACGCTCCTTCTCGTCGGCCAGGAGGTCCTTGGCCAGCTGCGCGTCCTCTTCGGGGTCGGCGCCGCGCCAGCGGGTGCCCGCGATCGGGTGCGTGGTCGCGCGGCCGTCCCGCACGGTGACCAGTGATTCGGGGCTGGAGCCGACGATGTCGAAGCCGTCGAGCCGCAGCAGGTACATGTACGGGCTGGGGTTGGACGTCCGGAGCACGCGGTAGATGTCGATCGCGTCGGCGGCGGTGGGGATCTCGAACCGTTGCGACGGCACGATCTGGAACGCTTCGCCGGCTTTGATCGCTTCGACGGCCTTCTCCACCGCCGCGTGGAAGTCCGCCTTCGAGCGCTTCCGGGTGAATTCCGGCACGGGCCGGTCGAACGCGGCGACGGTGGCGGGCGCGGCCACCTGCAGCTGCTCGGTCATCGCGCTCAGCCGGGCCACGGCGTCGTCGTAGGCCGCGTCCACGCGCTCGGGCGAGTCGTCCCAGTTGACGGCGTTCGCGATGAGCGTGACCGTGCCCTCGTGGTGGTCGAACGCGGCCAGGTCGGTGGCCAGGAGCATGGTCAGCTCGGGGATGTCGAGGTCGCGTTCGGCCAGCTCCGGCAGCTTTTCCAGCCAGCGCACGGCGTCGTAGCCGATGTAGCCGACCATGCCGCCGGTCAGCGGGGGCAGGCCGGGCAGCGGCTCGGTGTGCAGGGCTTCGATGGTCTCGCGCAGGACTTCCAGGGGGTTGCCCCCGCCGGGCAGGCCGACCGGCGGGGTGCCGGTCCAGACCGCTTCGCCGTCGCGGACGGTGAGTGCGGCCGGGCTGCGGACCCCGATGAACGACCAGCGGGTCCAGGACGCGCCGTTCTCGGCGGACTCGAAGAGGAAGGTGCCGGGCCGGTCGGCGGCGAGCTTGCGGTACACCCCGATCGGCGTCTCGCCGTCGGCGAGGACCCGGCGCACGACCGGGATCACGCGGCGGCTTTCGGCGAGGGCGCGGAAGTCTTCGCGGGAGGGGCTGACCGTGCCGGGACCGGTCGAACCGGCGGATGCGCTGACCATGGACCTCATTGTGCCGCCCCGGCGGATCCCAGCCGCGCCGGGCCATAATTCAATGAGTGTTGAATTTGGCGGGTGCTTGAGTCATGATGGAGCGGTGAGCACCACGGACAACACCGAGACTACGGGCCGCCGCCGCGGACGCCGGCCCGCCGGCCAGGACACCCGCACGGCGCTGATCGAAGCCGCGCGGACCGTGTTCGCCGAAACCGGCTACGACGGTGCGACCGTACGCGCGATCGCCACCCGCGCCGGCGTCGACGCGGCGATGGTCAACCACTGGTTCGGCAGCAAGGAAGGCCTGTTCGCCCAGGCGGTCCTCGAGCTGCCGTTCGACCCCATGGAGCTGCAGAAGATCCTGCGTCACGGCCCCGACGACGAGCTGGGCGAACGGATCGTCCGCACCTTCATCACCCGCTGGGACAGCGCGGGCGGCGGCCAGTTCGTGGCGCTCATCCGCAGCATCACCGGCCACGAGCAGGCCGGGCACGTGCTGCGCGACTTCTTCCAGCGGTTCTTCAGCTCGCTGATCACCACGATCGGCTCGGACCGCACCCCGCTGCGCATGAACCTGTGCGCGACCCAGATGGTGGGCCTGGGCATGGTCCGGTACGTGGCGAAGTTCGCGCCGCTGGCCACCGAGGACGTCGAGGTCCTGGTGCGGGCGATCGCCCCGACCCTGCAGCGCTACCTCACCGGCGAAATCGGCTGAGCCCGCGGCCCGGTGGCATACACCGGGACGTCGCGCGGGCCGGTCCGGGCCGGGCCGGCCGGGAACAGGACGACCATCTGCCGTCCCCAGCCGCCGATCCAGGCGCGGCGGCGGACCGCGGTGCCGGCGCCGAGCAGCGACGGCACGCGGCGCAGCACGATCTCACTGCCGTCGCGGTAGCGGGCCTCGATTTCCTCGCCGCGCGGGAGGTGCGGCACGACGGTCACCCTCGCGATCCGCCACCCGGTGGCCGCGACCGCGCGCGCCCGGCGCCACCAGCCCAGCGCCGCGGTCGCCGCCAACGGCAGCACGAAGAAGCCGGTCACCAGGAACATGACGCCGAAGCCCGTCAGGACCCCGTCTTCGTTCGCTTCGGCGGTGGTGCGGACGTGCGCCGGGTCGGCGGGGTCGTAGACGACGGTCACCGGTTCGCCGGAGTGGTACTCGTGCCCGGAGTCGCGGGTGATCTCCGCCACCCGGGAAGCACCCTGTGCTTCGTAACGCACCCGGATCGTCGGCGCGCCCCTGGCCGGGTCGAAGACATCGATCACCGAGCCGTCGACGCGGACGCCCGTGACCAGGAGGGCAGCGGCGGCGCGGTCGGCGGCGACCACCCCGGCCAGGCCGCCCGCGAACAGCACGGCCCAGGCGGCGGCGATCGCGGTGGCCCGGCGGGCGGTGCGGCGCAGGCGCGCGGTCTGCGCGTCGAGGCGGATCCGGCCTTCGCCGTGGGAGCCGCCCCGCGCGGGCAGCCAGGCACCGAAGTCCGGCACCTCTTCGCGCCGCCGCCGGTCCGGGGCGTGCAGGCGGTGGGCGGCGAACGCGGCGAGGGCCGCGGAGCCGGTCAGGATGAGCGCCTCGCCGGGGAGTTCGCCGTCCGCGAAGACGTGGTCCGTGGTCAGCAGGGAGTACGCCGTGCCCGCGCCGAAGAACAGGAAGACCCGCACCGCGGCCACCGTCACCACGAGCCATCCCCGCCGCAGCTCCATCAGCCGATTTTAGGACGGGAACCGTCCGGTCAGCGGCGGCCCGCGCCCACCGCCCGGGGCGCCTTCGCGGCCGCGGGGACCGCGTACGGTCCCGGGCGCCGCGGGCCGTTCGGGAAGAGGACGACCATTTCCCGCCCCCAGCCGCCGACCCACGCGAGCCGGTCGGTGAAGTCCGCCAGTGCCTTGGCGCCGTGCGTCGACGGCATCGTCCGCAGCGCGAGCCCGGTGCCGTCGGGGTAGCGGACCCGGATGGTGGGTGGTGGCCGCTTGCGGCCGCCGGCCGAGCGGTCGGGCACGACGTCCACGGTGGCGACCCGCCACCCGGTGACCGCGACCGCGCGGGCCCGGCGCCGCCAGCCGAGCGCGGCCCCGGCCGCGACCGGCGTCCCGCCCAGGCCGAGCACCAGTGAACCGATGCAGAGGCCGAAGACGAACTGGTTCTCGTTCGTCTCCTCCGTGGTGCGCACGTGCTCCGGATCGGCGGGATCCACGACGACGGTGACCGCCTCGCCGACGCGGTAGTGGTGCCCGGAGTCCCGGACGATCTTCGCGGTCCGGCCGCCGTAGCGCACCTGCATCGACCGGGTGCCCTTGTCGGGGGTGTACACGGACAGCACGACGCCGGGGACCCGGGCACCGGTCGCGAGGAGTTCGCCGGCGGCTTCATCGAGCAGGTGCATCCCGGTGAGCCCGCTCGTGACCAGGGCAACCCAGATCAGGAGCAGCGCCGCGGCGCGCCGGGCGGTCCGGCGCACCCGCCCGGTTTCGACGTCGAAGTCGATCCGGCGATCGTGGTCGGCGGCACTCGGCGGCGGCAGCCAGGCACCGAAGCCGTTTTCGCTCGCGGTACCGCGGATCCGGTGCGCGAGCGTCCGCAGGCGCCACGCGCCGAGACCCGCGAAACCGAGCGAAGCCGCAAAAACGACAATCAAGGCGGAAATGTCCCCCGAGCCGAAGCCGGCATCCGCGACGACGAGCAGGTAAACCGTCACGGCCACCACGAAGAACCCGAAAACGGCCACCCCGCCCGCCGCGACGGCCAGCCACCGCGAGCGCCGCCGGACGAGCTCGCGGAGGGGATCCATCAGCCGAGCTTAGAGCAGGGGCGTGCGGGTCACCCGGATGCCGGAAGGAATGGCTTTCCATCGCCATTCGTGGACACCATTCGCACAATCGGGGAATCGACGGGATTCGTATTATCGGCTCATGAAGCCAACGTCTTCGGGGCCCGCCGCGAGAACTCTCGCCGCTTCGCTGCGCGAAGAACGCGAAGGACGCAAAGTCGGTCTGCGCGTTCTCGCCGACGAGCTGGGCATCCTGCCCCAGCTGTTGTCGGCGTGGGAGAAAGGGCATCGCCTGCCGAGCGTCGAGGACGTGTCGGCGATTCTGGCGCTGCTGGGCATCCGCGGGGAGAAGCGCGACCGGATCCGCACGCTCGCCCGGCACGCCCGAGAGCCCAATTGGCTGGCGTCGAGCAACGCCGACATCTCCCATGCCCTCACGGCGTTGCTGACCTTCGAGAGCACCGCGACCAAGATCACCGCCTGGTCACCCCTGCTCGTGCCCGGATTGCTGCAGACCCCGGACTACATCCGGTCGATCATGGAGGCCTCCTCGGTCGCGGTCGAAGAGGCCGACAAGCGCCTGCGGATCCGGCTCAAACGGCAGGGAGTGCTCACGCGGCGGGACCCGGTCGCGTTGCGTGCCCTGATCGGCGAATGGGCGCTCCGGGAAACCATCGGCAGCCCGGCCGTCATGTCCGACCAAATCGATCATCTGCTCGAAATATCGCAGCGAACGAACATCTCGGTGCGGGTCGTTCCGGCCGGGCTCGGCTACCACACCGGTCTGCTGGGACCGTTCGAGATCTACGAATTCCCCGGCACGCCCCCGATCACCTTCGTCGAGCACGCCCATTCGAGCGCGTTCCTGCACGAAAAGACGCAAACCCTCGCCCACCAGCGGGTGGTTAAGATGCTGGGCGAGCAGGCGTTGAGCGAAGCCGCCTCCCGGGAGCTGCTCGAGGAGGCTGCACACTAGCGGAGGCGACCACATGGCCGTTTGGCGGAAGTCCTCGCACAGCGGGGAAAACTACAGCTGCGTCGAGGTGGCGCTCGGGCCGGTCGTGGGCGTTCGGGACACGAAGGCCCGCCGGGCCGGTCAGCTGACCGTTTCCGCCCGGGCGTGGCGTTCCGTTCTCGACCGCCTCGCTCAGGACTCCGGCAGCCACCGGTAGGTGTCGGCGCAGGCCCCGAACAGCACCGGCTTCTCCCGCCGGGGCGGCTTGGGCGGGATGAGCACCGTCAGCGCCGCGGGCCCTTCCCCGGCGACGAGGGCGGGCAGGTCCGGCAGTTCCGAGAGCGCCCGCACCGCGCTGTTGGTCTCCCACGGCCGGAGGCCGATGCGGCTGCCATCCGGAAACCGCACGGCTATGGTGCCTCCAAGGGGCCGCCTCAGCGTCGTGAACCACACTCCGGTGAGCGTGACCGTTGCGGTGCGCCAGCCCGTCCGGCGGGCGGCGACCGTCCGGCGGTGACACGCGACACTCCAGTAACCGGGGACCGCGGTGAGGACCGCGGCCCCCACCGCGGGCACCACGAGACCGGCGAACAGGAAGGCCGCGGCGATCAGGATCCCGGCCACGGTGGCGAACACCCAGCGCGCGAACCTCGCCTGCAGCGTCGCCGAACCCCAGGCCGCCCATTCCGGCTCGCCGCGCTCCGGCGGCGGCAACCAGTCCCCCATGGGGAAAGGTTAACCGGCTCTCCGCAGCGACCTCGCGTACGCCGGGACCGCATAAGGCCGCTTCCGCAGCGGTGCGTACGGGAACAGCACGACCATGTCGCGCCCCCAGCCGCCGACCCAGGCCTGCCGGTCCGGCCGGTCCTTCAGCACCGTGGCGCCGTGCGTCGAGGCCGCGGCGCGCAACGCGATCACCGAGTCGTCGCGGTAGCGAACGTGGATGTCGGGGCTGTGCCGGCCCTTGCGGACCGGGTAGTCGGGGACCACCGTCACGGCGGCGGCGCGCCAGCCGGTGTGCCGCACGGCCCGGTGCCGCTGCCGCCACCGCGATGCGCCCACCACCGAAAACGGCACCGCGACGAGCGCGATCAGCATCGGCACGACGCAGAACCCGACCAGGTACTGGTCGTCGTTCGGCTCCTCCACCGTGCGGACGTGCTCCGGGTCCGCCCGGTCGTAGACCACCGTCACGCTGTCGCCGGGCGTGTAGGCGCGGCTGCTTTCCCGGACGATCTCCTCGGTGAACACGGTGCCGCCGGCCGAGTACCGCACCCACATCGACGGCGAGCCCCGGCCGCTGCGCGGGTTGACGACTTCGACGACCTCACCGCCGGTGCGGGCGCCGGTGGCCAGGAGCTGCTCGGCGGCGTTCTCGATCGCCTCGAGACCCGCGATGCCGCCGGCCAGCACCCCGAACCAGAGCAGCGCGAGCGCCAGGGCGCGCCGGCCGAGAGTGCGCAGCCGGGCGGTTTCGACGTCGAAATCGACCCGGACCCCGCCGTCGAGAGGCTCCGGCGGCGGCAGCCAGCTTTCGAGGCACAACTGCGCCAGCACGGACTCGGCCCGGCGGTCGGCGGCCCGGTTGCGGGACACCGCCAGAGCGCCCAGCGCCGCCGAACCGGCGAGCGTCCCGAAGTCGGCTGCGAGTTCGCCGTCCGCGAAGACGTAGGCGGGGTCGGCCAGCGACACCGCCGTGCCGATCACGAAGAGCACGAAGACGGCCGTGCACAAGCCCGTGGTCAGCGCCCACGCCGTTCTTCGCCGCGACAGCCGCCGAACGGCGGCTTGGGCGTCCCTCCCCGTATCCATGGCGGCAGCCTAAAGCGGAAACCCCCAGCTCAGCGCCGGAATGGGGGAAGCGCACACCGGGGCAACCCCCGGGGCACGCCGGGCGTGCAAGTCAGCAGGCTCAGCGGGCGAGCAGCAGCGCGATGAGCGCCAGCGCGCCCGGGACCACCTGGACGAAGAGGATCCTCTTGCTGGCCGTCGCGGCGCCGTAGAGGCCCGCGACGATCACGCAGACGATGCCGTACAGCTTGAGCTGGAACCCGGTCGGGTCGCTCGCGATGAGGCCCCACACCAGCGCGAGCGCCAGGAAGCCGTTGTACAGCCCCTGGTTCGCGGCGAGCGTCTTGGTCTGCTCCGCGAACTCCTTGGTCAAGCCGAAGCCGGCGCGGGCGCGCGGCGTCGTCCAGAGGAACATCTCCAGGACGACGATGTAGAGGTGGATCAGGGCGACGAGCCCGACCAGGATGTCGGCGACGATGGTCACGCGAGCTCTTTCTCATCGGCCAGGAGGAGGCGTTCCTCGGTGTCGAAACAGGTGTGCGTGCCGGTGTGACAGGCCGGCCCGGTCTGGTCGACGCGCAGCAGGACCGTATCGCCGTCGCAGTCGATCCGCACTTCGCGAACGTGCTGGTAGTGGCCGGACGTCTCGCCCTTCACCCACAGCTTCCGCCGGCTGCGCGACCAGTACGTCCCGCGGCGGGTGGCGAGGGTGGCGGCGAGGGCGTCGTCGTTCATCCAGGCCATCATCAGCACGTCCGAAGTCGCGTGCTCGACGACGACCGCGGCGATCAGGCCGTCGGCGTTGCGCTTGAGGCGCGCCGAGACGCCCGCGTCGAGGGTCATGCGTTGGCTCCCAGGATGTGCCGCTTGAGCGGCATCGAATTCAGCAGGACGAACGCGTAGCCGTAGCCGGCGAAGGAGAGGCCGGAGAACAGCTTGTTGAACCACAGCTCGGCACCGAGCAGCAGGAACGCGTGCAGCAGCGCGAACACTACCGCGACGACCAGGCCGCCGATCCGCGCACTGCCGTGTCGGAGGACGAGCCCGGTGGTGACGACGCCGCCGAGGATCAGCGCGAGCGCGGGCATCCGGTAGATGGCCAGGCCCGCCCCGGCGCCGAGCACCGGGATCAGGTCGAGCAGCGCCCACGCGACGGGCAGCCCGACCAGCAGGCCGGCGGTGACCTTCACCTCGGCGGGTGCCTGCCAGCCCTTCACCGGACCTCGACCCCGCCTTCGCGCAGGGCGTCCTTGACGTCCCCGATCTTCAACTGTCCGAAGTGGAACACGCTGGCGGCGAGCACGGCGTCGGCCCCGGTCCGCACGGCGGGCAGGAAGTGCTCGACGGCCCCGGCGCCCCCGCTGGCGATCACCGGGACGCGCACGGCCTTGCGCACGAGTTCGATGAGTTCGAGGTCGAAGCCGTTCTTGGTGCCGTCGGCGTCCATGGAGTTCAGCAGGATCTCCCCGACGCCGAGTTCCTCGCCCCGCGCGGCCCACTCGACGGCGTCGATGCCGGTCCCGCGGCGGCCGCCGTGGGTGGTGACCTCGAAGCCGGAGGCGGTCGGCTCGCCGCCCTCGGGCACGCGGCGGGCGTCGACGGACAGCACGATGCACTGGGCGCCGAACCTCCTCGACGCCTCGCTGAGGAACTCGGGCCGGGCGATCGCGGCGGTGTTGATGCTGACCTTGTCGGCCCCGGTCCGCAGCAGCCGGTTGACGTCGTCGTTGCTGCGCACCCCGCCGCCGACGGTGAGCGGGATGAAGACCTGCTCGGCGGTCCGCCGGACGACGTCGTAGGTGGTCTCGCGGTCCCCGGAGGAGGCCGTGACGTCGAGGAAGGTGAGCTCGTCGGCACCTTCGGCGTCGTAGCGCCGGGCCAGCTCGACAGGGTCACCGGCGTCGCGAAGGCCGGCGAAGTTGACCCCCTTCACCACCCGGCCCGCGTCGACGTCGAGACAGGGGATCACCCGCACCGCGACAGACATGGCCACCAGCGTAGTCAAGGGGGTCGGGACCTCCGCCGATGGCACGGCCCGGCATCTGCCGTTCACTCCCCGGCCACCCGATTCGTCTAGTTTCCGCCCGTGCGCAGACTCCTCCCGGTGGCCGTCGCCGCCGTCTCCCTCCTGACCGCCGTCCCCGCTTCGGCCGCGCCCCGCGATCCGGCGCCCGTCCTCCAGACGCAGGCCTTCGTCGACGACGCCGGCGCCTCCCCCGCCAACGCCGACGCCGACGACCCCGCGATCTGGGTGCACCCGCGCGACCCTGAACGCGGCGTCGTCCTCGGCACCCTCAAGGAGGGCGGCCTCGCCGCGTTCGACCTGGGCGCGCGGACCCTGCAGCTGGTGCCCGCGGGACCGGGCGGGCGGTTCGACAACGTCGACGTCGTCGGGGACCTGGCGGTCGTCAGCGACCGGGGGCGGGACCGCGTCCGCGTCTACCGGATCGACCCCGCGGGCTCGGCCGCCGGCGCGCACGTGCTGCGCGACGTCACCGACCCCGCCGCCGCGCCGGTGTTCTCCGCGTCGGAGTCCGAAGTGGACGAACAGCGGACCGCCTACGGCCTGGCCGCGGCCCGGGACCCGCGCACCGGCGTCCGGTGGGTGGCGGTGACCCGGCGGCACGAGACGCGGGTGGCGCTGCTGCGCCTGGCCGACCGGCCGGGCGGCACCGTCGGCACCGAGCCGGTCGCCACCGTGGACCTGCCGTCGACGTTCCGCCTCCCGGACGGCTCGGCCTGGTCGCCGTGCGAGGAACCCGGCGAACGGCCCCAGCTGGAGGGCTCGGTGTTCGACGGCCGTGTCCTCTACACCGCCCAGGAGGACGTCGGGATCTGGCGGATCCCGCTGACGCCGTCCGCCTTCGGACGGCCCGAGCTGGTCGACCGGGTGCGCTCCTTCGGCGTGCCCCGGCGCTGGAACGACGATGCCTGCGTGCCCGACGGCCCCGACCCCGGCTACGGCGGCCGGTGGCTGACCGCCGACGCGGAGGGCCTCGCGGTGGCGAACGGCACGCTGTTCGCTTCCAGCCAGGGCGACTCGCGGTTCGTCGTGTACGGCAGGCACGTCCGTGACCTGCGGATCGTCGCGGGCCGCGGCACGGACTCGGTCGAGCACTCCGACGGCTCGGCGATCAGCACGGCGCCCCTCGGCCGCCGCTTCCCGCACGGCCTCCTGGTGGTCCACGACGGCGAGCGCCGCCCCGCGGCCGGTGACCTGCCGACCACCGGCTTCGCCTTCGTCCGGCTGGAGGACGTCCTCGGGCGATAAAAAACGCAGTGACGTCCGGGGCTTCGCCCCGGGCCGGGGGCTCCGCCACCCGGAGCCCCCGAAAAAACTTCCGCCCGCCACGCAGCGGCCGGGCCCCCTCGCGCGTCCACAGTGGTGACCGAAAGGACGCGTGTGATCTTCGAAGAGTTCGTGGCGGAGCGGCTCGACGGGCTGCTCCGCTACGCCACCGTCCTGACGAACGACCCGCACCTGGCGCAGGACATCGTCCAGGACGTGCTCCTGCGCGCCCAGCAGCGGTGGGACGGCATCGCCGCGCCGCCGACCTACGTGCGGCGGATGATCACCAACGAGTACCTGTCGTGGCGGCGGCGGGCGGTGCGGCGGATGGTGGCCAGCAGCCACGACGTCCTCGACGCGCTCGGCCCGCCGGAACCCGACCCGGCGGCCGCCTACGACGAGCGGGACGCCATGCTCGGCCTGCTCGCGACGCTGCCCCGCAAGCAGCGCGCGGCCGTCGTGCTGCGGTACTACGAGAACTACTCCGACACCGAGATCGCCGCGTTCCTGCGGTGCGGCACCTCCACCGTGCGCAGCCAGATCTCGCGTGCACTGGCCACCCTGCGCCAAGCCGGGCTGAACCACACCGTCGTCCCCACCGGAGTCCCCGAATGACCCGCAGCGAGCACCAGACCGAGACGCTGATCCGGGACAGCCTGGACCGCCTCGCCGCCCGCGCCCCGGACGGCCACGCGGTGCGCGACGCCCTCGCCCGCGCCGGGCGGAAGCGGCGGCCGGCGGCCCGGCTGGCCCTCGCCGCCGCCGCCGTGGTCGTGGTGGTCGTCGGCGTCGTCTCGGGCACGCAGCTGCTGACCCGGCCGGACGTGGCGCCCGCCGCGAGCCGCCCGGTGCTCGGCTACGGCCCCGAGTGGCTGCCGGACGGCTTCACCGAGCAGTACCGCGAAGGCGGCCCCGGGATCACCCCGCAGGTCCGGCAGTGGCTGGCCGGCCCGTCCAGGATCACGCTGATGGCGTACTCCACCGCCGACCCCGAGTGGTCGCAGACGGCGCTGAAGATCGCGGCGATCAAGGACCAGGCCCTGGTGCACGGCCGGGTCTCCATGCTCACCGGGTCCGGCGGCACCGCGGAACTCACCTGGCTGACCGACGAGCAGCACGTGCTGGTCGTGCAGATCCTCGGGATCCCGGACGCCCGCGCGATCGCCCAGCGGGTCGCCGACTCGGTCACCGCCGGCCCGGTCGGCGTCCGCGGCGAGCTGCGGTTCGGCCCGCTGCCGGCGGGACTGGCCGAACGGTCGACCGTGGTGCGGGGCTCCGGTCCCGGCGACGCGCGCACCGAGCTGACCGCGGCCGACCCGGCCCGGCCGTCGGTGGCCGTCGTGCGGGCCGTCGCCGGCCGCGATGCCCCCGGCGTGCAGGGTGCCGAACCGGCGACGGTCCGCGGCGGCGAAGGCTTCTTCGTGGCGTCGGCGACCGGGCGGGACGCGATGGTCGCGGTCCGGCTGCCGTCGGGACGCTGGCTGACGGTGTCGGGTGCGCGGCCGGAGGCCGAGCTGATCGCCGTCGCGAACGGCGTCCAGCTCGACCCGGCACCCGACTACCGCTGGCTCGGGCGGCCTACCAGTTGATCATCGGGAACCAGATGATCCCGAGCCGGCCCAGCACGCGGACGTCCCAGTAGAGCAGCGTGAACGTGCCGCCGACGAGCAGCGCCGCGCCGGTCACGGTCGCGATCCGCGCCGGTTTCGCGGCCAGCCAGCGCTGCACGCGCCCGCCCGTCGCGCGGGTGAGGATCAGGAACAGCACCGCCATGACGACGATGTTGCCGACCGACTGGAGGGCGAACGCGGCGGCGCCGTAGAGGACGTTGTGCTGCTCCGCGGCGCTGCGGAACATGATCCGGAAGAGCGGGTACGGCCGGCCGATGAGGAACCCGCCGATGAGCGCGCCCATCAGCACCAGCGGCGCCGCCGGGTGGCGGCGGGTGAAGCTCGCGAAGGGGTTGCGGAGGATGCCGAGGGCGATCAGGCCCATCAGCAGGAAGACCAGGCCGACGACGCCGAAGGCGATCATGGACTGGACACTGCGTGGCGAGAGCCCGGTGGTCTTCGCGGTGTCGAACTGCGGCATCCGCGTGCCGACGAGCGCGACGATCACGCCGTAGACGACCGAAACGGTGAGCATGCCGGCGGCGATCCAGCCGAGCGGCTTGAGCGCGCTCCGCTTCTCCCCCGCCTGGTCACCGACCAGCGGCGCGACCGCGCCGAAGGCGGCGATGTTGCAGGCGGTGAACGACCCCGCGAGACCGGAGACGAACGCGAAGAGCGTCCCGGCGAGGACCCCGCTGATCGGAGTGGCCTTCGCGTCGTAGCCGAGGAGCCCGTTCGCGACGCTGTCGCCGATCACGGAGTCGACGAACGGCGCCGACCAGATGGCGGTCAGCACGAACCCCGCCACGACGGCGGCGAGGGCGACGACGGCCCGGCGCGCGGGATACGGCCCGGCGCCGAAGAACTCTGCCTGCGGATGAACCGGTACTTGCTGTCTGACCGCCATTGATGCCCTCCAGGGTGCGGGAATGCAGCTCAGAAAGCGTTGCAGATGGATTAGTTGAAACGCTTCGGCCAGGCGTGTGGGGTTTTGGCGCCGAAAGGCCTAGGCATTTTTCACGCCGGTCACGGTGGGCCATGACCTGAGTCCACAGTGGACGTTGCGCTCGGCGCGGATCGCCGGCCTCGGTTCGCGGCAACCGGAGACCGAAGCCGGCGGCCGGGCACCGGCGGCCACCCGGCTACGGTGGGCGCATGACCTCCGAGACCGACCGCCTCGCCGCCGAGCGCTACGTCGTCCTGACCACGTTCCGGCGCGACGGGCGGGCCGTGCCGACCCCGATCTGGGTGGCCGGCGACAGCGGTGAACTCGTGCTGTGGTCGGCGCGGGACACCGGCAAGGTGAAGCGCATCCGCAACGACGGCCGGGTGGAGGTCCAGGCCTGCGACGTCCGCGGGCAGAAGACGCACGGCGCGAAGGTCTCCGGCCAGGCCCGGCTGCTGGACGCCGCGGACACCGAGCGGGCCCGGCGGGCGATCGCCCGCAAGTACGGCATCGTCGGGCGCGTCACGATGTTCTTCTCGAAGCTGCGCGGCCCGGAGGACCGGACGGTCGGCATCGCGGTCAAAGTGGACGACTGAAGCTGCGGAAACCGCGCCGCAGGTAGTTCGGCAGCGCATTCGGGTGATCGAGGGTCGAGGTGTGCAGCCAGACGCGCCGCGTCCCGGGCAGCGCCCACGCGTCGGCGACCACGAGGGTGAGCGCGAACCCGCCGAGTCCCTTGCCGACGAACTCCGGCACCAGGCCGAACGTGGTGATTTCGACGTCGTTCCCGGGCTGCGGCTCGAAATCCGCGGCACCGGCGACCTCGCCGCGGTACTCGATGAGCCGGTATTCCCGGTGCGGCGCGGCGAGCCAGCGGTCCCATTCGTCGTCACCGCGAGTGGCGGACGGCCACCGGTACGGCGTCCCGATCCGCACGTGCAGCTCGCGGATCAGCGGCCCCGGTCCGGTGGTCCGCAGCGCGACACCGTCGACGAGCGGAGCGGGGTTGAGCTGACTGGCGGCGGTCATTTCGAGCTGGGTGACGATCTCCTCCACCCGCGGCAACCTACGACTCGGGGGGGTCGTTGTCAGCCGCTTTTCGGCCTCAACCGGTGCCCCGCAGGGCCGCCGCCATGGCGGCCGAGTCGTGGTCCGGTCCGCAGCCCTCGACCAGGATCAGGTCGCCGGGGATGTGGTCCGCGCGCAGCCGCAGGATCTCCCGGTAGGCGGGTGAGGCGTACCACTCGCGCGCCGCGGCGAGGCTCGGGAACTCGATGAGCACGAGACTGCCGGGCCAGTCGCCTTCGATGACCTGCACCGGCGCGCCGTGCACGAGGAACTTGCCGCCGTAGGGGTCGAGCGTGGCCTGGATGCGCTCCAGGTATTCGAACGCCTCCTCCGGCAACACGGCGGGCGGGCGCAGGTGGGCGAGTCCATAGGCGGTCATGGCGGTCCTTCCTCTTGTCCCGGAAGGAATCCTGGCCCGCCGCCGGCACGGCGTCGATTACCCCGGAGGTAAGGCGGGCTGCCCGGCCAGCAGGCGCTCCACCAGCGCCGTGACGAGGTCGTGGCGCTGCTCGTCGGTGAACAGGTCCGGCAGGGTCAGCCGTTCCATGATCAGCCAGTTCAAGGCCAGCCACAGCAGGACGACCATCGTGCCGTCGCCGGGCAGGCCGGACTTCTCGTGGTACTGGACGTTGAAGTCGACGTCCGCGCGGATGCGGCGGGTCAGCACGTCCCGCAGTTCCGGCCGGCGCGCGGCTTCGAGCCGTAGTTCCAGCAGCGCCAGGAAACCCGTCGGGAACGCGGCCACGCGGTCGACGAGTTCGTGCATCAGCTCGGTGACGCGCGCCCGGTCGCGCGGCCCCTCGAGGCCGCCCGCGATCACCGCGTCGTCCACCAGCCGCTCGTAGACCCGCTCCCCCGCGTGCTTGAGGATTTCGCCGCGGCTGGAGAAGTAGTTGGAGGCCGTGCCGACCGGGACGCCGGCCTGCTGGTCGACCGCGCGGAAGGTGAGCCCGCGCGCGCCTTCGTTGGCCAGGACTTCGATCGAGGCGTCGAGCAGCGCCGCGCGCCGCTCGGGGTTGCGTCGTACCATGACGTTGACACCACTCCAGACGTAGTACTACGGTCGACACCACTTCATGCAAAGTACTACATCCGGAGTCATTTCGACAGGGGGACCCATGCGCAAGCCCTGGACATGATCGTCCCTGGGCGCGGAGTCCCCGGAGACCATGCCGTGGCACATCCGGCCGCTCATCGGGAAGGCCGCGGCACCTACTCGATCCCCCTGGCCTGGCCGAAGGCATCCCCAATCCGTACCCGCACCTGCGGCAGTACGTCGGCTTTCGCTGTCGCCGACCGAGGCCGACCCGGCCGCGGCGGAGTGCCGATGTTCGGCGGCGGCTTCGGGCCGCGCGGGTTCACGCCCGCCGAAGTCCTCACGTTCGGCCACGGCGGCACGGTCACGACCTACCGTCCGGCCTGACGTCCCCGCGTCGCCTTCCGGATCTCTTCCGACGCTTCGCGATAGGCCGGCGCCGCCCGGGCGAAGTAGTCGAACAGCACCTCCTGCTGCTCCGGCGAGCACCGGCCGATGACCTCGGCGATCCGCCCGCGCGCCGGCCCGACGATCGCCTCCACGCCGGCGAGCGCGTCCGGCACCGGCTCGACCACCACCTTGCGCCGGTCGGCCGGGTCGGCCGCGCGGCGGACGTAGCCCGCCCGCTCCAGCCGGTCGATCAGCCGGGTCGTCGCACCCGTGGTGAGGCCGGTGCGCGTGGACAGCTCGCCCGACGTCAGCGGGCCCTCCAAGTCGAGCAGGCTGAGCGCGTACCACTCGGTGGCGTGCAGCCCGGCCGCCTCCGCACCGGCCAGCCCGTGCAGGCCGACCGCGTCCAGGTACCGCCGGAACACCCCGTGCCGCTCGCTTGCCATCCACTCCTCCTCGTGCTTAATATCTGCACGCGTGCAGATACTGCACACATGAAGCTAAGTATAGGAGGCGACCATGATGACCACCGACCGGACCGCCGTCACCGCCGTGCTCGACTCGCTCGCCGACGCCTGGGGCCGGGGCGACGCCGACGCCTACGGCGCTCACTTCACCGAAGACGCGACGTACGTGACCTTCGTCGGCACGCGGTACTCCGGCCGCGACGACATCGCGGGCAGCCACCGCGTCCTGTTCGAGAAGTTCCTCAAGGGCACCAAGCTCGCGCACGAGGTCCTCGACGTGCGGTTCCTCGGCGCGGACGTCGCGGTGGTGAGCACCGGCGGCGACACGTACAAGGGCGACGCGCCGAAGAAGCTGTCGAAGGTCCAGACGTACACGCTGGTCCGCGACGGCGGCCGCTGGCTCGTCGCGGCGTTCCACAACACCCGGCGGAAGCCGTTGATGGAGCGCGTCTCGTTCGCGTTCGCGCCGGAAACGTGTCCTCGACGCTCGGGTTCACGCCCAAGCCGGGACTCGGGGTGCCGTCGTGGCTGGTGCAGACACCGGAGGACGTCGCGGCGCGGGCCCTCCGAGCGGTGCGCCGCCGCGAAGGGCCGACGGTGGTGTCGGGACGGCCGAACGCGGTGATCACCGCGGCCGCCGGGCTACTGCCCCGCCGGACCGCGGTGTCGCTGCTCGGCTAGCTGGTCCCTGAACTCGGCCAGCCATGACCAGTCGCCCGGTCGTGCCGCAAGCCGGTCGAGCACATGCCGCAGAGCCGAGCGCAGTTCGACATCCGGCATCGACGCGCCGTGCTCGGCTAGACCTTCGCGACCGCGGCGAGGGCCTCCGGCAGCGTGAACGCGCCGGCGTAGAGCGCCTTGCCGACGATGGAACCCTCGACGCCGTCGGACGCCAAGCCCGCCAAGGCGACGAGGTCGGCCACGCTGGACACCCCGCCGGAGGCGATCACCGGTGCGTCCGTGCGGGCGACGACGTCGCGCAGCAGCTCGAGGTTCGGGCCGCGCAGCGTGCCGTCCTTGCTGACGTCGGTGACGACGTAGCGGGACGCGCCGTCGCGGTCGAGGCGCTCCAGGACGTCCCACAGGTCGCCGCCGTCGGAGGTCCAGCCGCGGGCCGAAAGGCGGTGGCCCGCCTCGGTGATCCGGACGTCGAGGCCGATCGCGACGCGGTCGCCGTACTCGCCGATGACCCGGCTGGTCCACTCCGGGTCCTCGAGCGCGGCGGTGCCGAGGTTGACCCGCCGGGCCCCGGTGTCCAGGGCGGCCTTCAGCGACGCGTCGTCGCGGATGCCGCCGGAGAGCTCGACCTGCACGTCGAGCCGGCCGACGACCTCGGCGAGCAGCTCGCGGTTGCTGCCCTTGCCGAACGCGGCGTCGAGGTCGACCAGGTGGATCCACTCGGCGCCGTCGCGCTGCCAGGCGAGCGCGGCCTCGAGCGGGCTGCCATAGGAGGTCTCGGTGCCGGCCTCGCCCTGGACGAGTCGCACGGCCTGGCCATCGGCCACATCAACGGCGGGAAGCAGCGTGAAAGTCACGCGCGTAACTCTAGGGCGGCGACCCGGATCACCCGGTCAGCGGGTCGCCGGCCGACCAGTTCGGCCGATAGCCGCCCGCGCCGCGCGGCCGTACTCTTACTGCGGTTCCGGAAGGGGGCCTGGTGGAAGCGACGGGCAAGGAAGCCGGGTATTCCTTCTCCGAGCGGCTGCCGTTCTACGTCGTCGTCCAGCTGGTGAGCGTCCTGTTGCCGGGAGCGGGTGTGCTCACCGAAGTGACCCTGCTGGGGATCCACTACGCCCGGCACCCCGGAACGGACCTGGGGTTCTTCGTCGACGCGTTGTCCGGCGTCCGCGGCGCGGGCATCGTGCTGTTCGCCGCCGTGGGCCTGTCGGGCGCGTTCGTGCTCGGCTACCTCTCCCGCGAGCTGGCGTTCGTCACGGTGGGCAGGCTGGAGAAACGCAGTCGCCGCCGGCACCCGGATTCGCCGAGCTGGCCGCGGGTGCGGGAGCTGGTGGGCGAGGAAGCGGCCGACGCGCTCGTCCGGCAGCATCCGGTGCTCGAACTGGTCGACGGCGACGGCAAGTCCGTCGGAGTTTGGACCGGTGTGGGTGGCGGGCACGTCGCCGACGCCGATCTCGAGGTGTTCGTCTACAGCAAGCTGTGGCTGCGCGGCCGGTCGGCGGCGTTCCGGCTGGACTTCCTCGAGCTGGAGATCAACGTCCTGGCCGGCCTGCTGGTTCCGGTCCTGCTCTGCACCGTCGACGTGCTGGCCGTCGGCGACGAGCTGGTCACCATCCGGATCGCCGCGGTCCCGGCCGGTCTGCTGGTGTGCACCGCCCTGCTGCGGTCGATTCGGCGGCTGCGGCGGGCGGAACGCTGGGAAGCACTGCGCAACATGGCGTTCGAAGCCGTGATCCAGCGGGCCGAGGCCGAACGAGTGGCCGGCTAGAAGCGCAGGTCCGGCAGCATGCCCTCATCCTGTGGGCCGTGGACGGCGAACAGGAGCAATCGCAGGTTCCCTCCGGTGCGGTGGGCCGCGACCGCCCGGTGCGTGCCGTCCAGCAGCAGGAACCCGCCGTCACCGAGGACGTAGACCGGGAGCGGAAGCTGGACGGATCCGGCGTCGGCGCGGAAACGGGCCTCGAACTCGGCGATCCGCGCGGCGCGCTTGGCCGGCCAGGAGGCTTCGGTGAGGGCGGCCTCGCGGACCCGCAACGGTCTGGCGCCCGCGTCGCGAAATTCGCTGTTCCGGCCGTCCGGCCCGGCGTACCAGACCGTTCGCAGGTCACCGAGCACGGCCGCCGACCGGCTGGTGATCGCCTCGATCCGGCATTCCGTGGCCAGCCTGCTCCAGTCCAGCCGGACGCGGATACCGCCGTCTCCGAAGAACCGGACGAAGTCGGCCACCGGGACCTCGGTCACTCAGCTCGCCACGAAGTCCAGCCAGTTGCGCAGCAGCTGCGCCCCGGCATCCCCGGACTTCTCCGGGTGGAACTGGGTGGCCCACAGCGGCCCGTTTTCGACCGCGGCGACGAAGTCCTCGCCGTGGTGGGCCCAGGTAACCTTCGGCTCCTGCCCGGGCAGGCCGTCCAGCTCCCACGTGCGAGCGGCGTAAGAGTGCACGAAGTAGAACCGCTCCTCGGGGTCGAGACCGGCGAAGAGCTGCGAGTCCGCGGGCGCGCGCACGGTGTTCCACCCCATGTGCGGCAGGACGTCGGCGTGCAGCCGGTCGACGACACCGGGCCATTCCCCGGTGCCTTCGGTCTCCTCGCCGTGCTCGACCCCGCGGGCGAAGAGGATCTGCATGCCGACGCAGATGCCGAGCACCGGGCGGCCGCCGGCGAGCCGCTTCCCGATGATCCGGTGCCCCTGGACGTCCAGCAGCCCCGCCATGCAGGCGGAGTAGGCACCGACCCCGGGCACGACGAGCCCGTCGGCTTCGACGGCGGCATGCGGATCGGCGGTCACCTCGACGTCGGCCCCGGCGCGCGCCACAGCGCGTTCGGCGGAGCGGAGGTTGCCGGAACCGTAGTCGAGGATCACCACACGAGACACGCCACCCAGCGTAGCCGTCGCCCTCAGCGGCGCTCGAAGGAATAGACGTCGGTCACCGTGTTGCAGGGTGACGGCGGCACGACCTCGACGCGCAGCACGCCGTCGTCGTAGTCGACGCCTTCCGGGGTGAAGGTGCCCGTACAGGTGCTGACCAGCGGAACCTGGCCGATCTCGTGCACCCGGGCGGTCACGTCGTGGCCGTTCAGCGGCCGCGCGAGGTCGATCTGCAGGAGCTGCAGGTTGGTCGGGTACAGGTCGTTGTACGGGTCGCTGGTCGCGCAGATCAGGCGCGTCGCGCCGACGAAGTCGCAGCCCTGGGCGCTGCGGACGTGGTGGTCCAGGTGGATGCGGGCGGCGACCGGGAGGTCGCCGGCCACCTTCGGGCCGCGCGGGTTCAGGAAGGGCGTCGGGGAGACGAAGAGCCGGTCGATCTCCCCGAGCGGGCCGGAGACGAGCCACTGCCCGTCGGGGGTGGCCGCGACCTGGGCGTTCGCGTTGGCGGCCGGCTCGTCGGGCTGCAGCGGGTGGACGAACTCCGTCGTCGTCCCGTCCGGCTTGGTGACCAGGTACATCTTCGTGGCCGGCGCCGGGCTCCGCGTGTCCTGGTAGACGTCGAAGACGTACCCGCGCAGCGAGTCGGGGTCGCCGACGTGGCCCCAGCCCTCGTCCTTGAGCGGCTGCGGAATGGTGGCGCCGTTGCGGTAGAGGATCTCGGGGGCGTGGCCGGGCAGCCGGAGGGTCGCGAGGCCTTCACCGCTGATCCGGTTCTCGGCGGTGGTGTGGCCGATCTGCTGCCAGCGGGTTCCGTGCGCGGTGGCGACGCCGGTGGCGGCGAGCAGGGTGGCGGTGGTGAGGGCGAGCAGACTTGCCGTCCGCAGTGCGCGCATGTGCGCTCCTGGAGGAGTTGAGGCCTTGGCGGCGGCGAAGCCATCCTGCCACAGAGCGCACACCGCCCGGAAAAATCTTGGGGAACTCGGTTTGACCGTCCCGCTCGCCGGGTATCACTTCACCCGATCGTGTGCGCTCAGCCCGCCACGACCGGACGCCAGGGAGGCGAAGATGGCCGAGGACGATCTGCTGTCCGAGATGCTGCACGCCTGGCGTGACGACATCGAGAGCGTGCCGTTTCCGCAGTTCACCGAGCTGCTGATCCCTCGCCAGCAGACCCGCCCGCGGTGCACGCCGAGCGCGTCTGCCGCGCGCGTGACGAACGCCACGCGGAGAACAGACGCCTGACTGTGGTTTCCTGCGGGAGCCGCATCGACGCGTCCCCGGGAGCCCTCATGAGCAGCCGCACCCCTGATCCGCACGACTTCCTCGACCTCGACGCCGGGCTCGCCGAGGAGGAACGCGCCATCCGCGACGCCGTCCGTGCGTACGCGAAGGACCACCTGCTGGACCACGTCGCCGACTGGTACGAAACGGGCGCGCTGCCCGCGGCTGAGCTGGCGAAGGGCTTCGGCTCGCTCGGCCTGCTCGGCATGCACCTGGAGGGCTACGGCTGCGCCGGCACCAGCGCCATCGCGTACGGCATCGCGTGCCGCGAACTGGAGGCCGTCGACTCGGGCCTGCGCAGCTTCGTCTCGGTGCAGGGGTCGCTGGCGATGTACGCGATCCACCGGTGGGGCAGCGAGGAGCAGCGGCAGGAGTGGCTGCCGCGGATGGCCACCGGCGACGCGCTGGGCTGCTTCGGGCTGACCGAGCCGGACGCGGGCAGCGACCCCGGTTCGATGCGGACCCGCGCGGTGCGCGACGGGTCCGACTGGGTGCTCTCGGGCACGAAGATGTGGATCACCAACGGGACCGTCGCCGACGTCGCGGTCGTCTGGGCGCAGACCGACGACGGGATCCGCGGCTTCGTCGTCCCGACGTCGACGCCGGGCTTCACCGCGAACGAGGTCAAGCACAAGCTGTCACTGCGGGCGTCCCTGACCGCGGAACTGGTGCTCGACGGCGTCCGGCTGCCTTCGTCAGCCGCGTTTCCCGAGGTCCGCGGCCTGCGCGGCCCGCTGTCCTGCCTGAACGAAGCTCGCTACGGGATCCTATTCGGCGTCGTCGGCGCGGCGCGCGCGTGCTACGAAGCCGCGTTGGAGTACACGCTCGCGCGTTCGCAGTTCGGGAAGCCGCTCGCCGGGTTCCAGCTGACCCAGCGCAAGCTCGCCGACCTGCTCGTCGAGGTCAACCGCGCCGGACTGGTGGCGCTGCAGATCGGGCGGCTCAAGGACGCCGGCGCCCTGCACCACAACCACGTCAGCTTCGGGAAGATGGCGAACGTCCGGTCGGCGCTGGACGTGGCCCGGACCGCGCGTTCGATGCTCGGCGCCAACGGGATTTCGCTGGAATACCCGGTGATGCGGCACATGGCGAACCTCGAGACGGTGCTGACGTACGAAGGCACCGAGGAGATGCACGCGCTGTCCCTCGGCCAGGCGGTCACCGGCCTGGCGGCGTTCCGCTGATCGTTTTTTGTCGGTGGTGGCCGCTAGCTTCTGCACCATGACTTTCTCCGAGTTGTTCTCCGAGTTCGAAACCGTGGTGGAGCTGCGGCGCTACACCCTGCACCCCGGCCGGCGCGACGAGCTGATCGAGCTGTTCGAGCGCGAGTTCGTCGAGCCGCAGGAAGCGGCGGGCGCGCACTTGTTCGGCCTGTTCCGCTCGCGCGCGTGCCCGGACGAGTTCGTGTGGCTGCGCGGTTTCCGCACGATGTCCGAGCGCAAGGCGGCACTGGAGGAGTTCTACTTCGGCCCGGCGTGGAAGGCGCATCGTTCGGCGGCGAACGAGACGATGATCGACTCCGACAACGTGCTGCTGCTGCGCCCGGTCCGCCGCGGCCTGGCTTCGCCACCACCGGGTACGGGTGTGCACGTGACGGTTTCCCCGCCCGCGCCCCCACCGGAGTCGGCGTTCGCGGCGTTCGAGACGGAGCCGGCTCCGAACGACTTCCCGCAGCTGCCGGTCCGCACGGACGGCCCGTTCTCGGTGTGGTTCAGCCGGATGCCATCGGCATCATCGGTGGAGCTGTCACCGACGTCCCGGTCCTTGCTCCGGTGAGAGGAGTTCGGTGAGTCCCTGGGGGTAGAGGATCTTGCTGCCGTCCCGGAAGTCGACCCACCGCGCGGTGGCGGGATCGTCGAGGATCTTCATCTCGTCGCGCTCATAGCGGCCCGGATCGGCGAACTCGGCGGCGTAGAGGAAGGCGATCTCGTGCCCGGGCCGGTCCCGCCAGGTGAAGACGTTCTCGAGCACCCCGAGCAACTCACCGACTTCGATCTCGGCATCGAGCTCCTCGAGAAACTCCCGCTTGAGGGCGGCTTCGGCGTACTCACCGAACTCGATCCCACCCCCGAGCGGCCGGTAGTAGGTCTCGCCTTTGACGTCGTCGTGCGCCTCGAAGACGAGCAGTGAGTCGCCGCGCCGGATGATCCCCAAGGCGATCGGCCTGATGGATGGCATGGTCGTCACGCTATCGACCCGCGGCTCCCGAAGCACGAGCCAGCCGGCCCACCCCCCACCGATCACGGCCAGCACCCCGACGGCAAGCCAGGCCCACCCGCTCCCCCACACACCGGCGAGGGCCACAACCACAATGCCCACAGCGGGCACCGCCCAGGGCGACGACCCCATGATCACCTCGTCCTCGCTTGTCGACTGGGCCTGAATGCTGGCCTAACATGGTCGGATCCTGGAGGGCGGGGTGAGGCGCATGCGCAGGCTTCGGCTCCTCGTCGGTCTGGTCCGCACCCAGCGGCTCCTTCCGATCCAGAACCCGCCCATCAAGCCGCCTGGCGACAGCGCGCGGCCACAGGGCGACGGTCACTGCCCGACGCACCGGACGACCAAGCTCCTCAAGACGCGCAGAGGATATTGGTGCCGGGAGTGCAACGACGTGATTCCCCGCGAAAAGCGAATCCCGTGAGCGCACCTTCGCTACCGGACACCGCAATGAGCCTGGGCTCACGGATCGGCCGTTATTTCAGCGTCGTGAGCATGCTGCCGGTTCTCTTCCTGAGCGCCTGGACGTTCGCCCTCATCAAAAGCGGGGCATGGTCGGGACCACCGTCCCTCGGCGATCTGGCCGACAAGCTGAAAAACATCAAGGTGAGCGAAGTCGCCTGGCTCCTGCTGAGCACAGTGCTGGTGGCCCTGTTTCTGCACCCGCTGCAGCTCGCCATGACGAAAATCCTGGAAGGGTACTGGGGAAGTTCGCGGATCGCCGTCGGCCTGCTCCGCTTGCGCATCACGCACCATCGGAAGCGGTTCGAGCGACTTCGGGATCGAAGGGACAAACTCGAACAACGCCGAAATCGCGTGCTCGCGAAGTTGCTCGTCGCCCGCTATCTCCGCAAACTGGTGGACGACCCCACCAACGCGCAGGATCCGGCCAGGTGGGACTCGGAGCGACTGAAGCAAGAACTCGAAAACCTCATGTTCAGCGCACAAGCCCATCCCGCCGGCGGAACACACGCAACGATGACATCGATCCCGTCTTTGCTCGCGCACTACCCAGACCTGGACCGGATGATGCCCACCCGGCTGGGCAACACGCTGCGTTCAGCCGAAGATTCCATCGGCCGCCAGTACGCGCTGGACGCCGTCCGGGCAACCCGTACATCGCCCTGGTCGCGCCGGAAACCCACCTGAGCTACCTCCAAGACACCAGACAGCAGCTGGACACCTCCGTCCGGCTGTGCGTCGTCGCGCTCCTCGCCACCGCCGAGGGAGTCGGCTTCCTGTGCACGGACGGCTGGTGGCTTCTTGCCGCACTCGGACCGTACTTCCTCGCCTACATCGCCTACCGCGCCTCAATCGCCGCTGCCGCCGAGTACATGGAAATGGTGCGGACGGTACTCGATCTCAACCGGTTCAAATTCTATGAAAACCTGCACCTGGAGCAGCCGGACGACACCGACACGGAGCGCGAAAACAACGTCAAGCTGATGCGCCTGCTCGCCGGAGACGATGAGGTGAACCTGAGCTACGAACACCCTGCCGCCGGCACCCCCAGCGCCGGCGACACCCCGCCTACTCCCCCAAAAACTCCCTGATCGCCAACCCCAGCGACCCGGCGTCCAGCCCGTGCGCCAGGTCGTGGTCCGCGATCTCCCCGTACGTCCGCACCTCCACGTCCCGCCGGACCCCGAGCGTCTTCAACCGGTGCGGTACCTCGGAAAGCGCCTCCGCCACGCAATGCGCCGACGTCCCCGCCAGGTACGGCTCCACGAGCACGACGTCGGCCGCGGCGGAAAGCACCGCCGATCGCAGACCGGCGCCGTCGAACGGCCGGATCGTCGAGGCGTACAGCACCGTCACGTCCAGGCCCACCGTCGCGCGCAGGACGCGGTCCAGGACCGGCCCCACCGCCAGCACCAACCCGGCCGACCCGGAACGCAGCCTCGTGAACCCGACGCCCAGGTGCGGGGAAGCGTTTTCCTGCGCCGAAAGCCGCAGGTACACGCGGCCGTCGCCCGGGATCGACTCCAGCAGCAACCGGCGGGCCTCCGCCGGGTGGCCCGGTACGTGGACCGTCCAGCCCGGCAGGGAATCGATCAGGGCGACGTCGCCCGGCGACTGGTGGGTGCGGCCCGCCGTCGACATGTCGTACGACGCCCCCCACGACACCAGGACGCCACCCACCTCCTGGTGCGAGAAGTCCAGCTTGATCTGCTCGAAAGCGCGCTCCACCAGGAACGACGGGAACGTGTGCACGATCGGCCGCAGGCCCGCGAGCGCCAGCCCGGCGCCCGTGCCGACCAGCAGCTGCTCGCGGATCCCGACGTTGATCACCCGGTCCGGGTGCCGCCGCGCGGCGCCGGCGAGCTGCGCGGCCGAGATGTCGGCCAGCACGACCGCGACGTCCGGGTCGGCGTCGATGATCTGTTCGGTGGTGGCGAGGAAGGTTTCCCGCATCGGCATCGTGTTCAGCCCTTCGGTTCGACGACGGCGACCACGGCCAGCGGCCGGCCGGGGTGGGCGGTGGTGAAGGCTTCGTACAACGCGTCGTGGTCGCGGCCGGACACCGTGCGCGTCTCCCAGCCTTCGACGGCGAAGCGGCGGGCGATGCCACCCGGCCAGCCGCGCGTCGACGACTGGTTGTCGATCACCACCGTGGTCAGGTTTTCGAGGTTGTCGCGCGCCGCGACGACGATCGCCTCGTGGTTCGAGCCCTCGTCCAGCTCGGCGTCGCCGACGAGCGTCACGACCTTCGCGCCGGTCAGGCCGCGGGCGCGCAGGCCGAGCGCGGTGCCGAGGGCGATCGGCAGGCCGTGGCCGAGGGAGCCGCTGGAGATTTCGACGCCGGGGATGCGGCGCCGGTCGGGGTGGTAGCCGAGCCGCGAGACCGAGTCGGACCAGGTCGCCAGTTCGGCCTCGGCGATGAAGCCTTTCGCGGTCAGCACGGCGTAGTACGCCATCGGCCCGTGCCCTTTGGACAGCAGGAACCGGTCGCGCCCAGGCTCGCGGAAGTTTTCGGGCGTGATGTCGAGCACGCGGTCGTAGAGCACCCACAGGACGTCCAAAGTGGACTCCGCGGCGGCGCTGTGCTTTTCGTCGCCGGTCATCAGCGATATCAGCCGGGGCAGGCCGGCGTAGCCCGGTTCGGTCACAGTGGTCATGACCCGACGATGCAACCTCGACTAAACTCGAAGTCAAGGATAGCCTGACCTGGTGACCAGGCTCGCTGAACATCTCAGCATCGGACAGGTGGCGGAACGCAGCGGGGTTCCGCACACGGCACTGCGGTTCTACGAGGAGAAGGGGCTGATCAGTTCGGAGCGGTCGGCGGGCAACCAGCGCCGGTACGCGCGTTCGGTGCTGCGCCGGATCGCGTTCATCCGCGCCGCGCAGCGGGTCGGGCTCTCCCTCGAGGACATCAGCGCGGCGCTGGCCACGCTGCCGGCGGACCACGCGCCGACGAAGGCGGACTGGGCCCGCCTGTCCCGCGACTGGCAGCACGAGCTCGACGCGCGCATCGACGCCCTGCAGCGGCTTCGCAGCCGGCTCACCGGCTGCGTCGGCTGCGGCTGCCTTTCCCTGCGCAGCTGCGCGTTGTACAACAACGACGACGAGCTGGCCCGCTTCGGGCCGGGCGCGAGCAAACTGCGTCCCGCGGTCGAGGGCGGCATCTAAACCGCTTGCGCCCGGCGGGATGCTGGGGAGGCAATGAACGAAAAGGAACTGATCCGCATCTCGAAGCGGCTGGCGCGGCACCTGCGCCACGATCCCGCCGCCCTCGGCCTCACGCTCACCACCGACGGCTGGGCCTCGGTCGACGCGCTCGTGCGCGCCCTCTCGATCACCCGCGCGGAGCTCGACGAAGTGGTCGAGAAGAACAACAAGCGCCGCTTCGCCTTCGACGAAACGGGCACGCGCATCCGCGCGAGCCAGGGCCACAGCGTCACGGTCGACTTGGCTTTACCGGACGCGACGCCACCGGCCGTGCTCTACCACGGCACGGTGGCCAAGTACCTCGACGCGATCTTCCGCGAGGGCCTCCGTCCGATGAACCGCCACGCCGTCCACCTCTCGGCGACGGTGGAAACGGCAAGAATCGTCGGCGCCCGCCGCGGCCAGCCGGTGATCCTCCGGATCGACGCCGCCGCAATGACCGCGGCCGGCCACGCGTTCCAGGTGAGCGCCAACGGAGTTTGGCTGACGCCGGCGGTGCCACCGGAGTACTTGTCGCGCCCACTGGCGTGACCGAGGCCGGAACCCGCGTGACTGCGAACGGAACTCGCGTGACTGCGAACGGAACTCGCGTGACTGGGGCCGGAACTCGTGACTGCGGGCGGAACTCGCGTGATTGAGCACGGAACTCGCGTGACTGGGGCCGGAACTCGTGACTGCGGGCGGAACTCGCGTGATTGAGCACGGAACTCGCGTGATCAGGCGGGCATCTCGCGTGACTGGAGAGTCATCTCGCGTGATCAGAGGGTCGACACGGGGGTGAGGGTTCGGCGGCGGGGGCGGCCGAGGAGGCGGCGGCCCACGTCGAGGAGCTCCGTGCGGAGCTCCTCGTCACCGAGGCCGGCCAGGTCCGGGGAGCCGCCCGCCATGGCGATGCCCGTCAACGTCACCAGGGCGTTCACGCGGGCCGTCGTGTCCGGGTCGGGGCCCGACAGGATGGCCAGCAACGCCCGGCCGAAGCCCTCCATGCCGCCGTGGGCCGACTTCTCGATCGCGCGGGCGATGCCCGGGTCGCTCGAAAACAGCGCCACCAGCGCCCGGTGGCGGATCACCAGGTCGACGAAACCGTCCAGCAGCAGGTCCACCTGCGCACCCCGGCGCTTCTGCGCCGCCGCCCGGCGGACCAGTTCGTCCAGGTCGCGGACGCCCGGCTCGGCGACCGCCTCGGTGATCTCCGCCTTCGTCTTGAAGTGGTAGTACACAGCCGCCTTGGTGATGCCCAGCGCGTCGGCGATCATCTGCAGCGACGTGCCCTCGACCCCGTGTTCGGTGAACAAGCGCAGCGCGGTCTGCAGCAGTCGGGTCCGGGTGTCCTCGGCCGGGCCGGCGGTCATTCTTCCTCCTCAGCAGCCGTCGGAGCCTACGTCACTCCCTGTCGATCGGCAAACCGCCTTACTAGCCGAACGGCTAGGGATAAACCTTGCTGTTCGGCAAGTCACATACTTGCCGATCGGCTTGGACCTTTCCTTGCCGATCGGCTAGCTTGGGAAAGGACCTGATGGAGTGAACCGAGCCCATCCGGGCGAAACGGAGCTGACTCGTGGCGACCTTCCTGTACCGGCTCGGCCGGTTTTCCTTCCGGCGCAGAGCGCTGGTCGCGGCCGTCTGGGCGGCGGTCCTGGTGGCACTGGGCCTGGGCGCGCTGACGCTGTCGGGCCAGCTGTCGAACTCGGTGACGATCCCCGGCACCGAGTCGCAGCGGGCGATCGACCAGCTCACGGAGAAGTTCCCGCAGGCCAACGCGGGTGGCGCCACCGCGCGCGTCGTCATCGAGGCCCCGGCCGGGAGCACGGTGACCGACGCGAAGGGCAGGGCCGCCGTCGAAGCCCTCGTCGGGCAGCTGAAGACGGCACCGAAGGTCGCCGCCGTGGTCGACCCGTTCCAGGTGCAGTCGATCTCACCCGATCAGCGCGTCGCGCTCGCCCAGGTCAGTTACGGAGCGAAGGCGTACGAGCTGACCGACGAGGACCGTCAGGCGCTGCTGGACACCGCGAACGCCGGCCGGACCGCCGGGTTCACCATCGAGTTCGGTGGTGACGCCGTGCAGGGCGTGCCCGCGACCGGGGCCACCGAGGGCCTGGGTGTCGCGGTCGCCGCCGTCGTGCTGGTCATCACGTTCGGCTCGCTGCTCGCGGCCGGGATCCCCCTGCTCACCGCGCTGATCGGCGTCGGCACCGGAATGGCGGGCATCTTCCTCGCCTCCGGCTTCCTCGAGCTCAACTCGAACACGCCGGTCCTGGCGCTGATGATCGGCCTGGCCGTCGGCATCGACTACGCGCTGTTCATCGTTTCGCGCTACCGCCACGAACTGGGCATCGGCCGCGACCCCGAAGAAGCCGCCGGCCGCGCCGCGGGCACCGCCGGGTCCGCCGTGGTCTTCGCCGGGCTCACCGTCATCATCGCGCTGGCCGGCCTCACCGTGATCGGCATCCCGTTCCTCGGCCAGATGGGCGTCGCCGCCGCCGTCACCGTCGCGGTCGCCGTGCTCATCGCCCTGACGCTGCTGCCCGCGATCCTCGGCTTCGCCGGGGCCCGGGTCGCCGGCGACCGCATCCGGCTGCGCCGCAAGCCGGTCGAACCGACGCACGGCGAACGCTGGGCGCGGTTCGTCGGCCGCCACCGGATCCCGGTGCTGCTGCTCGCGTTGGCCGGGATGGCCGTCATCGCGCTGCCAGCGCTGAGCATGCAGCTCGGCCTGCCCAACGACAGCACGGCCGCGCCGGAGTCGACGCAGCACAAGGCGTACGAGATCGCCAGCCGCAGCTTCGGCGAAGGCTCGAACGGGCCGCTGCTGGTCGTCGTCGACGTCTCTTCGAGCACGAACCGCCAGGCCGCGCTCGGCCGGGCCGCGGCCGACATCCAGAAGCTGCCCGACGTCGCCGCCGTCACCCCGCCGCGGGTCAACCAGGCCGGTGACACCGCGCTGCTCACGGTGATCCCGAAGAGCGGCCCGAGCAGCTCGCAGACCGAGGACCTGGTGGCCGCGATCCGCACCGGCTCCGGCGCGCTGGAGACCGGGACGGGCGCGAAGCTGTCCGTCACCGGCCAGACCGCGGCGAACATCGACGTCTCCGAGAAGCTGTCGGACGCGATGCTGCCGTACCTGGCGCTGATCGTCGGGCTGGCGTTCGTGCTGCTGATGCTGGTGTTCCGCTCGGTGGTGGTGCCGCTGAAGGCGACGATCGGTTTCCTGGGCTCGGTCGCGGCGACCTTCGGCGCGGTGGTCGCGGTGTTCCAGTGGGGCTGGCTGACGGACCTGCTCGGCGTCGCGTCGACCGGCCCGATCATGAGCATGCTGCCGATCCTGCTGATCGGCGTGCTGTTCGGGCTGGCGATGGACTACCAGGTGTTCCTGGTGACGCGGATGCGCGAGGAGCACGTCCACGGCGCGGAGCCGCAGGAGGCGGTGGTCACCGGCTTCCGGCACGGGGCGCGCGTGGTGGTCGCGGCGGCGCTGATCATGATCAGCGTGTTCGCCGGGTTCGTGCTCGCGGAGTCGTCGCTGATCCAGTCGATCGGCTTCGCCTTGGCGTTCGGCGTGCTGGTGGACGCGTTCGTGGTCCGCATGACGCTGGTCCCGGCGGTGATGTCCCTGCTCGGCCGCGGCGCGTGGTGGCTGCCGAAGTGGCTGGACCGGATCCTGCCGGACGTCGACGTCGAGGGCGAGAAGCTCACGAAGCAGCTCGACGAGCCCGAGGAGCGGGAACTGGTCGGCGCGAGCCGCTGACCCTGGTTGTCCACAACCCCGCGGGGTTGTGGACAACCAGGCTTCGGCCACGGGTTTTGTCGGGCCCTACCGATAGACTGGACGTGGGACGCCCCCCGGGAGGGTGGGGGCAGGTTCGGCGCCCAGCTCGACCGCCCGGCGCAGGTCGGCGGCGTACGCCGCCGGCTGTTCCCAGGCCGCGAAGTGGCCCCCGGCACCGTGTTCCACGTACTCGCGGACGTTCAGGAACACTTCGGCGTAGCTCCGCGGCTCCGGTTTGGTGTCCCGCGGGAACACCGAAAGCACGGTCGGCGTGTCGACCCGGGCGGGCAGCGCCGCCGGTTCGGCGTAGGTGGCGAACGAGGTGCCGATCGCGCCGGTGACCCAGTAGGCGGTGACCCAGGTGAGCAGGTCGTCCTCGGTGAACGCCCCCTCGTCGGACCACGACTCGAGTTTTTCGGCGATCCACGCCGCGAGGCCGGCGGGTGAGTCGCCGAGGGCGACGGCGAGCGTGTTCGGCCGCGTCGACTGCGCGGCGATGTACCCGCCCTCGGTCCGGAACCACTGCCCCGCCCGGGCGAGGTAGGCCGCGGCATCGGGCGCGAGCTTCGCCGGATCCACCGTGAGCGCGCGCTGCGGGGCGACGTTCGTCAGGTGCAGGGCGGCCACCCGGTCCGGGTGCTCGCCCGCGAGGATCTCCGCGACGGTGCCACCCACATCCCCGCCGGACACCGTGTACCTCGGGTAACCGAGCTCGGCGAGAGCAGCCGCGATGAGCCCCGCCATCCGGCCGGCCGACATCCCGGGCGTGGTGAGCGGGGCCGCGAACGGGAAGCCCGGCAGCGCGGGCACCACCACGTGCGTGTCGCGAGCAGCGGCAGGACGCGCTCGAACCGCAGCACCGAGTCCGGCCAGCCGTGCAGCAGCACGACGACCGGCGCGCCGGGATCCGCGGACCGCTGGTGGATGACTCGCAGGTCGGTGCCCTCCGCCCGCACCGTCACCCAGGGGTACTCGCCGATGCGGCGCTGGTGGACCTCCCAGTCGTACCCGTTCGCCCAGCGTGCGAGGAGCGCGTCGAGGCGGGTGCCGCCGATGCCGCGGGTGCGGTCCGCACTCCACGGGGTCGTGACCCGCCTGGTCCGCCGGAGCCGGTCACGCATCTCGTCGTCCATGTGTATCAGCGTACACATCATGTGTATGCTCGTACACATGAGTTCGCGCGACGCGGCCGCCACCCGGCAGCGGATCCTGGAGCACGCCCGACGCCAGTTCGCCCGCCACGGCTACACGGCGGTCACGGTCAAAGGCGTGGCCGACGCCGCCGGCGTGTCACCCAACCTCATCACGCGCTACTTCGGCGGCAAGGACGGCCTTTTCCTGGCCGCGACCCGCGTGGAGATCCCGGTCACGGGCTCCTTCGACGGTGACCGTTCCACATTGGGCGCCCGCCTCGCGGCGAACATCGTCCAGCGCTGGTTCGGCGCGCCCGGGGAGGATCCGCTGCTGGTGCTGCACCGCGCGTCCGGCGAACGCCCGGAAGCGGCGGAAGCGCTGGCCGCGTTCCTCGACACGAACTCGCTGGAGCCGCTGCACCGCTACCTGCGCGACAGCGGCCTCACCGACGCGGACGCCCGCAACCGGGCCGCGGCGATCGACGCGTTCGTGCTCGGCGTCTCCACGCGCCGCCGGGTCCTGCGGTCCGAGCTCGGCGATCCCGCCGAGCTCGAGGCCTGGCTGAGCGCCACCATCCAGCGTCTTGCCGACGGGTGAGGGTGCTAGCTCGAGAACCAGAAGATCGCGCCACCGATGGCGAGGACGGCCGCGACGCCGAGCACCACGGCCATGAACTTCGCCGTCTTCCACGTCGAGTACACGCCGCCCACCAGGAAACCGCCCAGGGCGAGCAGAAGGACGCCGACGACTCCGTTGCTCATGCGGGTTAGGGTGCCACATGTCCTTGGAGTTGATCGTGCTGGGCAGCGCGACCCCGTACCCCCGCCCCGGCGCGCCGTGCTCCGGGTACCTCGTCCGCGGAGCCGGCGCGACCGTCTGGCTGGACGCCGGCCCCGGCACCCTCGCCGCGCTGCAGGACCACACCGCGCTCACCGACGTCGACGCCATCTGGATTTCGCACCTGCACGCCGACCACGTCGCCGACTTGCTGCCGGCCGTGTACGCGCTGCTTTTCGCCGATCTCCGGCCCGCGAAACCGCTGCCGCTCCACGGGCCGCCCGGGATCCGCGAAAAGCTGCGTGACTTCCTCAGCAACACCGGCCCGGCGCCGATCGAGCAGGCTTTTCAGGTGCACGAGCTGCACGACGGCCACGTCACCGAAGTGAACGGCCTGACCCTGGCCACGACCGCGGTCGAACACGGCTTCCCCGCCTTCGGCGTCCGCGTCACCGATGGCGACCGCGTGCTCGCCTACTCCGGCGACACCGGCCCGTGCGCCGCCCTCACCGAACTGGCCAACGGGGCCGACCTCTTCCTCTGCGAAGCCGACGGTCCGGAGCCGTCCGCGGTCCACCTCACGCCCGAGGACGCCGCCCGCGCCGCGCACGGGGCCGGGCGGCTCCTGCTGACCCACCTCGGCCCGTTCCTGACACCGGACGAGGCCACCGAGCGCGCCGCGACCGTCCACAAGGGAAGTATCGAGGTCGCGGCGCCCGGCGCCGTGTTCTAGAGCACGCCCTTCGTGGAGGGGATGCCGCCCGCGCGCGGGTCCGGCTCGGTCGCCGCCCTCAGTGCCCGGGCCACCGCCTTGTACTCCGCCTCCGCGATGTGGTGCGGGTCGCGGCCGTGGATCACCCGCACGTGCAGCGCGATCTGCGCGTGGAACGCCAGCGAGTCGAACACGTGCCGCGTCAGCACGAACGGGTAGTTGCCGCCGATCGTGAACGTGTTGAACTGCTCCGGCTCGCCCACGTGCACGCAGTACGGCCGGCCCGAGACGTCGATGGCCGCGTGGGCCAGCGTTTCGTCCATCGGGATCCACGCGTCGCCGAAGCGGCGGATGCCGCTCTTGTCACCCAGGGCCTGGCGGATCGCCTGCCCCAGCACGATCGCCGTGTCCTCCACCGTGTGGTGGGCGTCGATGTGGACGTCGCCGGTGGCCTCGACCTTCAGGTCCAGCGAGCCGTGGACGCCGAACGCCGTCAGCATGTGGTCGTAGAACGGGACGCCGGTCGAGATGTCGACTTCGCCCGTTCCGTCGAGGTCCAGCTGGACGGAGATCGAGGACTCCTTGGTGGTCCGTTCGACCTTGCCGATGCGGGTCATCGCGAGACTTCCTTACTCGCCTCGAGGAAGGCGTCGTTCTCTTCCGGGGTACCGATGCTGACACGCAGGTGACCGGGGATGCCCGGGTCGCGGATCAGCACCCCGGCGTCCAGATAGGACTGCCAGGCGGCGTGCGGGTCACTGAACCGTCCGAAGAGGACGAAGTTCGAATCGCTCGGCACCGGGTCGTAACCCAGGCCCGCCAGCGCTTCCACGACGCGGTCGCGTTCGGCCGCCAGCTTGTGCACACTGTCCAAAGTGGCGTCCGCGTGCCGCAGCGCCGCCCGCGCCGCCGCCTGCGTCAGCCGCGAGAGGTGGTACGGCAGGCGCACCAGCTGCAGCGCGTCGACCACCGCCGGCGCCGCCGCCAGGTAGCCGAGCCGGCCGCCCGCGAACGCGAACGCCTTGCTCATCGTGCGCGACACGATCAACCGCGAAGGGTAGTCCGCCAGCAGGTGCACCGCACTGGCCTGCGAGGAAAACTCCACGTACGCCTCGTCGACCACGACGATCCCGGTGGCCGCGTCCAGGATCGCCCGCAGCTCCTCGACGGGGATCGAGGCGCCGGTCGGGTTGTTCGGGCTGGTGACGAACACGACGTCCGGACGCCGTTCCGAGATGACCGCGGCCGCCGCGGCCGTGTCGAGGGTGAAGTCGGCGCGGCGCGGCGCCGGCACCCACTCGGTGCGGGTGCCCGAGGCGATGATCGGGTGCATCGAGTACGACGGCTCGAAGCCGAGCGCGCTGCGCCCGGGACCGCCGAACGCCTGCAGGATCTGCTGCAGCACCTCGTTGGACCCGTTGGCGGCCCAGACGTTCGCCTCCGACAGCACGACCCGCGTCGACACGCTCAGGTAGTCGGCCAGGTCCTGCCGCAGCGCCACCGCGTCGCGATCCGGGTAGCGGTGCAGCTCGGCGGCCTCCGCGCGGACCGCCTCGGCGATGTCCGCGACCAGCTCGGGCGGTGGCGGGTACGGGTTCTCGTTCGTGTTGAGCCGGATCGGGACGTCCAGCTGCGGCGCGCCGTACGGCGACTTGCCGCGCAGGTCGTCCCGCAGCGGCAGCTGGTCCAGGGTGACCTCTTCGCCGATGGTCATCGGGCCTCGCCTCCGAAGCGCGCGGCGACGGCCTCGCCGTGCGCGGGCAGGTCCTCGGCGTTGGCCAGCGCGACGACGCGGCCGGCGACCTCGCGCAGCGCGTCCTCGGTGTAGTCCACGACGTGGATGCCCTTGAGGAAGCTCTGCACGGACAAGCCCGAGGAGTGGCGGGCGAACCCGCCGGTGGGCAGGACGTGGTTGGACCCGGCGCAGTAGTCACCGAGCGACACCGGGGCGTACGCGCCGACGAAGATCGCGCCGGCGTTGCGGACCCGGGCGGCGACCGCGCGCGCGTCCGCCGTCTGGATCTCCAGGTGCTCGGCGGCGTAGGCGTCGACGACGCGCAGACCATCCTCCACTGTGGACACCAGGATGACGCCGGACTGCTTGCCGGCCAAGGCTTCCGCGACCCGCTCGGTGTGCTTCGTCGCGGCGACGCGGTTCACCAGTTCCTTGTCGACGGCGTCGGCCAGCTCGGGCGACGTCGTCACCAGGACGCTCGCGGCGAGGGGGTCGTGCTCGGCCTGGCTGATCAGGTCGGCGGCGACGTGCACCGGGTCGGCCGTCTCGTCGGCCAGGATGGCGATCTCGGTGGGCCCGGCCTCGGCGTCGATGCCGATCAGGCCGCGCAGGAGCCGCTTGGCCGCGGTGAGGTAGATGTTGCCGGGGCCGGTGACGATGTCGACCGGGGCCAGCTCGGCGCCGTCGGTGTCCGTGCCGCCGTACGCCAGCAGCGCGACGGCCTGCGCGCCGCCCGCCGCCCAGACCTCGTCGACGCCGAGCAGCTCGGCCGCGGCGAGGATGGTCGGGTGCGGCAGGCCGCCGAACGCGGCCTGCGGCGGCGAGCAGACGACCAGGGACCCGACGCCGGCGATCTGCGCCGGGACGACGTTCATCACCACGGTCGAGGGGTACACGGCCAGCCCACCCGGGGCGTACAGCCCGACGCGCTCGACCGGCACCCACTTCTCGGTGACCGTGCCGCCCTCGACGACGGTGGTCGTGACGTCGGTGCGGCGCTGCTCGGCGTGCACCTTCCGGGCGCGGGTGATCGACTCCTCCAGCGCCGCCCGCACCTGCGGGTCGAGCTCGGCCAGGGCCTCGGTGAGCTTCGCCCGCGGCACCCGCACGGACGCGGGACGTACCTTGTCGAACTTCTCGGTGTACTCGATGACGGCTTCGACACCGCGGTCGCGGACCGCCTCGACCACCGGGCGCACGTGATGCAGCGCCGCGTCCACGTCGTATTCGGCACGCGGCAGCGTGGCGCGCAGTTCGGCGGCGGTCGGGACCTGCCCGCGCAGGTCGGTGCGGTTCAACATGCCCACCAGGGTACGAGGTCACACCGAACGGGTTTTCGGCGATACTCCCCGGTGACGGCCGATCCCAGCATGCAGGAGGCAGCGGTGGCGCGAATCGCGTTGTGCCAGGTCAACTCGGGTGACGATCCGGAGGCGAACCTGAAGCTGATTCGCTCCGGCGTCGAGACCGCGGCGGCGGACGGCGCGCGGATCGTGGTGTTCCCCGAAGCCACCATGGCCCGGTTCGGCCGGCCGCTCGAGCCGGTCGCGGAGCCCCTCGACGGCCCGTGGGCGTCGGCCGTGGCTTCGGTGGCCGCCGAGCACGACGTGGTCGTCGTCGCCGGCATGTTCACCCCGGCGGACGACGGGCGGGTCCGCAACACGCTGCTGATCACCGGCGGCGGGCACCACCGCGGCTACCACAAGATCCACCTCTACGACGCGTTCGGCTTCGCCGAGTCGGACACGGTGGCGCCCGGTGCCGCGGCGACCACCTTCGAACTGGACGGCGTCGTCTACGGCGTCGCGACCTGCTACGACGTGCGGTTCCCGGAGCTGTTCCGCGCGCTCGCCGACGACGGCGCCGACGTCGTGCTGCTGCCGACGTCGTGGGGCGCGGGCGAGGGCAAGCGCGAGCAGTGGGAGGTCCTGGTGCGCGCGCGGGCGCTGGACTCGGGCTGCTGGGTGCTGGGCTGCGGTCAGGCCGACCCCGCGGCGACGGGCGTCACGGTCAACCCGAAGGCGCCGACGGGAATCGGGTACTCGCTGGTCGCGGACGGCTTCGGCCGGGTGGTCGCCCAGGCCGGAGCGGCGCCGGAGACGCTCCTGGTGGACGTGGACCCGGCGGTGTCGGCCCAGGCCCGCGCGGCAACGGGAGCCCTGGCCAACCGCCGCCTCTGAACCCGCAACTCGCGTGATCCGGGCCGGAACTCGCGTGATCGAGGCCGGAACTCGCGAGATACGGCTCCGATCACGCGAGTTACGGGTTCCGTCACGCGGGTGACGGGTTCGATCACGCGAGTTGCGGCTAGCGGAGCAGGCCTTCGCGGATGGCGACCCGGACGAAGCCCGCGCGGCGGCGCTCGCCGGTCTTGTCGCGGATGCGGTCCAGGTACGACCGCACCGTGCGGACGCTGATGTTGAGGATCTCCGCCACGTCGACGTCCCGCTCCCCCGCCGCCACCAGGCGGAGGACCTGCTTCTCCCGCTCCGACAGCACGATCTTCGGGCCCGCGTGGCGCTCTTCGCTGTCCTGGATGATCATCCCGGCCAGTGTCGGCGAGACGTACGCGTTGTCGTCGGCGATCGTGCGGATCGCGCGCAGGAGCTCGTCGCCGTCGACGTCCTTCGACAGGAAGCCCTTCGCGCCCGCCTGCATCGCCCCCAGCACCTCCGGCTGCTCCGCGTGGGCGGACACCACCAGCACCTTGTGCCCCATCTGCCCGACTTCCAGGACCGCGGCCGCGTCCTGGACGCCGCGCAGCTTGAGGTCGAGGACGACGACGCTGCCCGCCGGCTGGTCCTGGACCGCGAACCGGGCCACCGAGTCCGCCACCGCGCCGAGCTCGATGTCCGGCGCCTCGGTCAGCACGCGGGTCAGCGCGTACCGGTAGAGCGGGTGATCCTCGATCACGCCCACGGAGATCCGCGCCGGCTCGCTCATTTGCGGCCGCCGCGCCGGGGGTTCGCGTCGCCGATCAGGCCGCGCCGGATGGCCTCCTTGACCAGGCCCGGCCGCCGCCGTTCGCCCGTCTTGTCGCGGATGCGGTCGAGGTAGCCGCGCACGGTCCGGACGCCGATGCCGAGGATCAGCGCGATGTCGACGTCCCGCTCCCCGGCCGCCACCAGCCGCAGCACCTGCTCCTCGCGCGGCGACAGCTCGGCTTCGGCCGACACGGCGGGCCGGTCGGCGTTGTCCTTCATGATCATCCCGGCGACCACCGCCGAGACGTACGCGCCGCCGTCGGCGACCGTCTTGATCGCGATCAGCAGCTCGTCCGCGTCGACGTCCTTCGACAGGAACCCGCGCGCCCCCGCCGCGATCGCGCCGAGCACGACCTCCGGTTCCGCCTGCGCGGAAACCACGAGCACGTGGTGCCCGAGCTCGCACACCTCCAGCACGGCCGCCGCGCCCGCGACGCCCGGCAGGCCCAGGTCCAGCAGGACCACGCTGCCCGGCGGCTGCCGGTGCACGTGGAACCGGGCGACCGAATCGACGACCGCGCCGAGCTCGACGAAGTCGGCTTCGGCCAGCACGCGTGCGACGGAGACGCGGTACAGCGGGTGGTCTTCGATGACCGCGACCCGGACCCGCCCCTGGCCCAGTTCACCCTCGGTCGAACGCTCTTCTGTCATGTGCACGACTTTCACCCCGTTCCACCCGACGGAGCCGGCCGTCCGGCCGTGGCCGGGTCCAGCGCGGGGCCCGTCGGCACCAATGCCAGCAAACTACCTGTGACCGGCGGCTTGGCGACCCCTCCGTAGCCGAGCGAGGCCAAGGCCTGCGTGTTCACCACCGGGTACTTCCGGCCCGTGTCGGTCACCAGGTACGCGGTGACCGAACCGGCTTCGACGACGACAGCTCCTCCCGAGGGAGGCACGAACACCTCGTCCGCCACCCTTGCTTCGGTCCGGGTGGCGACCTGGATGGCTTTGGCGCCGACGGGAAGCGGGAATTCGGCCGAAACGAGCAACCGGCTGCCCTGAACGCACAGCGCCACGGCGTTGCCGGTGATCGGCGCCTTGCCGGGGACGCGGTCGGGGTAGGCGGCCGGGTCGGCACCGCCGGCGCGCGGCGTGGCGGTCTTCGCGACCGCGGCGACGTCGGCCGCGCGGACCTCCACCGGCGCGGGCGGCCCGGGGTAGGCGGCGGCGTTGGCCTCCGTCGTCACCAGCAGGCTCGCCTCGGTCTGCCCGACCGGCTCGAGACCCTCGCGGCGGACCAGGTAGTACGACGTGGCGGCGCCGGGCGCGGCCATCGCGTCGACGACGGCGAGGACTTCGCCGACCCGGGTGCCGCGGCCGCCCACCGCGGGCCCCGGGCTACCGGCGCCGGCGACCGGCAGCGCGGTCAGGTCGCGGCCGGCCGGGACGGTGTCGAGCCACCGCGAGGACACCGCGATCGTCGGGTAGCTGTCGAACTGCAGCGCGGTCGCGGCCTCGTCGCTCAGCCGGTAGCGCCGTCCCCCGGCCAGCAGGAAGCGCTCCCCCTTCGGCAGCCGCACGATCACGCCCTGGTCCCGCGGCAGCTCGACACCGGACGCGGGCGCGGCCAGCAGCACGGCGGTGCGCGGCTCGGCCGACGCGGGCGCGTCCTGGGTGGTCCGGCTGCAGCTCGTCCAGGGCGTGGTCACGAGCGCGCCCGACGCCGGCAGCGAGTCGGGGGCGCCGGGGATGCCGATCTCGGTGCCGCGGCCCGCCTTGCCGAGGTTCTCCGGCGACACGGACACGGTGGCGTCGCCGTTCCCGCCGGCCAGCAGCCGCGCGGACGCGTAGTTGAGCACCGGGTGCAGGACGCCGTCGGCGCCGAGCACGAACCGCGCGCCGCTGCCCTCCTCGACGATCACCTTGCCGCCGGCCAGCCAGTCCTTGCCGCCGGAGGGGTTCAGCAGGCCGATGATGCCGAAGACGGCGGTGACCAGGAGGGCGGCCACGACGCCCAGCACGGTGCCGAGCACGAGCCGGCGGCTGGGCGAGACGGGGTGGTTGGCGTCGGCGGCGACGAGCGCGGAGACGAGCCTGCGGCGGAGGAACTGGTACGCCTGGATCTGGTCCCGCTGCGTCCACACGCTGCTGTGCCCCCGGCTGTGTCCGTCGACCCTCCGAGTGCCCGATGCTAGGCACCGCACCAGCGGGCGGCGAGGGTAATTTTTACGCCCACGCGGTATCCGGGCAGCCAGTAGCGTCGAGGGCCGGGGAAAGGGGAGCCCGTGTCCGTCGATACCGCCGGCGCCGTCCGCCCGGCACCGTCCCGGTCCACGGCCGCGCCACTGCCGTGGCTGCTGCCGATCCGGCCGCTGCAGGCGGCGCTGTGGGAGCTCGCCGCGATCGCCGTGCTGCTCGCGTGGCTGGTCGACGGCGTCACGCAGCCGGTGCGGATCGGTGCCGCCATCGGCGCGGGCTTGCTCGTGCTGCTGACGTCGGTGCGCTTCGCGGGCCGGCACCCGGCGGGCTGGGCGCTGACGTGGACGGCGTTCCGGTTGCGCCGCCACGACACCCGCCGCGACAGCCCGGACCCGCTGTTGCGGGTGGCGGGGCCGGTCAAGGTCCGCCAGCACGTCGACCGCGCGGGCAACCGCTTCGGCGTCGCGGAGATCGACGGCGGGTGGAGCGCGCTGATCCGCTTGACGCCGGACCCGGGCGCACCGGGCCCGCTGGTCGAGGCCCTGCGGTCGGCGTACCGGCGGACGGACGTCCCGCTGGCGTCGGCCCAGCTGCTGACCTGGGCGATCCCCCACGGCGACCAGGTGCTGCGGGTGCGCTGGCTGGCGGTGCGCTACCGGCCGGACCTGGCCCCGATCGCGGCGCTGGCCCGCGGCGGCGGTGATCTCGGGGCGCTGCGGAGCACGGCGTCGGCGGCGTTGAGCTTGATGGGTGCGCTGGCCGAAGCCGGGTACCAGAGCACGGTGCTCGAGGCCGGGGAGCTGGCGAAGGAGCTGCGGGTGGCCTTGGGGGCCCAAGGTCCGGCGTCCGAGCCGCCCGACCGGTGGAAGTCGTGGGTGTGGGGCGATTCCACGCAGGTGTGCTTCTCCCCGCGTTCGCCGCGGCTGGTGGACTTTTCCGTGCCGGGCGCGGCGTTCACGGCGACGTCGTACACGCTGACCCGGACGGCGGGCGGCAAGGAGAAGGCGGAAGTGACGATCCGCGTGGGCGCGCGGCCGGGTGCCCCGGCTCCGGCGCCGGGGCTCCCGGTGGTCCCGCTGCACGGCCGGCACGGAGCGGCGGTCCGGAAGACGCTGCCGCTCGCGCTGGACTCCTGAACGACGTGCGGCACCAGCTCAGTTCACGACGAACGTCCTGATGCTGCGGGCCGGCAGCTGAGCGTTGAACGCTCCGTTCGAGATGGTGACGTCGGTGTAGCGCGCGAGGTTCGCGCTTTCGTTCGTCAGCCAGGTCTGGGCGGTCGCGGAACCGGTGTCCCGGAGGGTGAACGCGAGGTCGACCGCCGAGGTGTTCTTGTTGACGGTGACGACGACGATCCTGGCTCCGCTCTTGAACGCCGAGACGTAGACGTTCGCCTGCGGGTTCGCGGTCGCGGTGATCCGCGAGCAGCCCGGGCGGACCCACTTCGAGAAGTGCGCCATGCAGGCGCCGCGCTTGCTGATCTGCCCGTCCTCGCGCATCGGACCGTACGAGCGGCGGATGTACCACCACACGTAGGTCTGGAACCGGCCGTCCACCAGCGCGCGGTGGATGTGTTCGCCGACGTCGAGCGCCTGCGGCCACAGGTCGGCCGAGTCGGTGCTGTTGGGGTAGTAGACCTCGGTCATCCACAGCTCTTTGCCGCCGCCCTTCTGCTGGAAGAGCGGGTAGGGCAGGTCCGCGAACCGGGTGCCGTAGAGGTGCGCGCCGATGATGTCCACGTTGGCCAAGGCGGTGGCGTCGTTGAGGATGGGGTCGGACATCGCCTTGCGGTACTGGAACGACTCGGGCGCGATGACCTTGGTGGTGAGCACGCCGGCGTTCTCGCGCAGGAACTTGACGATCTCGGCGGCGGTCCACGCCGTCCACTGCTGGGCGTAGTCCGGCTCGTTCTGGACCGAGATCCCGTACAGGGGCACTCCGTTGTTCGCCATGAACGCGGTGAAGTCGTTGAGGTGCTGCGCATAGGCGGCGTAGGAATTGTATTTCAGCCGCTTGCCGCCGGAGAAGCTCTCGGTCATCGAGGCGGGCGGGTTCCACGGCGAGGCGATGACCTTGGCCCCGAGCTGGCTCGCCCGCTTGGCCGTGGCGACCTCGCGGCTCCAGTTGTTGCGGTCCTCGTGGACGGGGATGCGCAGCACGGTGAAGCCCAGCTGTCCCGTCCCGTTGCCGAACGCCGTCTCGCGCTGGGCGGCGGTGAGATCGCTGATCCAGACGGTGTGGTTCATCCCGCCGAAGCCCAGGATCGTCTGCTGCACGTTCGACGGCTCGACGACCACCGCGGTGGCCGCCTCAGCCGGTGTCGCGGCCGCCAGCACCGGCAGCGCGGCGCCCGCCGCCAGCACGGTCCGCCGGCGCAGGAGCGGCGAACCCTCGATCTCGGAACGGTCTTGGCGTGGTGACATGGCATCTCCCTGGAGTCGACTGGCGAACAGCCTGGGAGCGCTCCCGACACAGGTTTAACAGTGGCCGCGCCGCACCGTCAATGAAACCTTCATTCGAATACATCGACGGCCGCCGGGCGCTCAGCCTCGGACGGCTTCGTACACCCCTGCGATCATCGCCACCACCGGTACCAGGGACAGCAGCACCAGGAACTCCGAGACGTCCAGCAGCCGCGACCAGTAAGGCGAACGCAGCCCGCGCGCCACCCGCGTCGCGTACACCAGGCACACCACCGCCGCCAGCACCACCGCGCAGCCCACCGCGAACACCGCCGTGCGGTGGCCCGAAGCCACCAGCCACACCCCGGCGCACACCAGCGCCGGGATGCCGAAGCCGATCAAGACCAGCCGCTGCGCCCGGCCGGCGTACGACCGCGACCGCAGGATCCACGCCACGCCCAGCAGTGCCGCCAAGCCCGCTTCCCACGGTCCACCCGACGAAAGCACGACGGACGCCGCCAGCACCACCAGGCCCAGCGCCACCAGCAATCCCGTCAGCACCGCCTGGGCGCGGGAGGTTCGGCCGATCATCTCCGTGCCCAGCGACGGCTGCTCGTCCGCGCGGAACGCCGCCATGTCGTCCGGCACGCGCGGCAGCGGCAGGCGGGCCAGGCGCAACGCCAGCATCGGCGCCACCGCCGCCAGGGCCGTGCACAGCACCGCGACCACCGCGGCGGCCGACAGCGCGGAGAAACCGGCCAGCAGCACCACGCCGGTCGTCACCGCGCCGAAACCCGCGGCGCCGGTGATCGCCACGAACCACGGCAGGCGGTCGGCCACCGAGACCGCCGCCAGCACGCCGTACACCGTCACCGCCGCGAAGCCCGCCGCCAAAGGGCCCGCCGACAGCGAGAACAGCGGATGCGGTGGCAGCACCGACATGCCCGCCAGCAACGCCACGCCGACGCCGGCCAGCGACCCGGCCGCGCCCGCTTCGGCGTCGCCGTACGCGCGGCTCAGCGCGCCGCCGCCGAGCAGCAGCACGAGTGCCAGCAGCCCGGTCCCGATCGGCGCCAGGACGCTGCCCGACGCCGCCGCCTGGACCAGCAAGCCGCCCGCCAGCAGCAGGACCACCGCGGCCACCAGGCCGGACCGCCGAGCCACCGACGGACCCCAGCCGCCGTCGGCGTCGGCGACGCTGGCGATCGAGTCGACGACGTCGTCGAACAGCAGCGGACCCCGCGGGCGCTCCCGCGGGGTCAGGTGCAGCACTTCGCCGTCGCGGATCTGGGCCGCCGCGACGCTCAACCCCAAAGCCAGCGGCGCGCCGCCCAACCTCGAGAGCACCCAGCCCGGGTGCTCGGCCGACGCCTGCCCGGACGCCCCGGCCAGCCGGACCAGCTGCGGCACCAGCTCGGCGAACGTCGACTGCTGCGGCAGGGCGACGTCGACGCGGGCCCGCGGCGTCACGACGGTGACCCGGCGGGTGGTACCGGTCAGGGCGGTGCTCATGCCGCCTCCGCGGGAAAGAGAACGTCGGCGGGCGTCATCACACGTCTTTCGCGGCCGCGATCACCGGGGCGAACTTCGCGCTCGAAGCCTCGGCGAGCTTCTGCAGCCCGGCGTTCACCGCCTCCAGGACGATCTCCGAGAGGTTGCGGGCGTCGTACTCGCGGATCGCGCGGGGGTCGATGTCGATCGAGGTGAAGCGGCCGTCGCCGCGGAGGGTGACGGTGACCTCGTTCTGCCGCGAGTGCGCCTTGATCTCCATCGCCTCGACCGTGCGCTGGATCCGCTGGACCTCTTCGGTCTGCTTGCGCACCTGCGCCAGCAGCTCGTCCATGTCCGGCACCGCGTACGGATCGGTCACTGTGCTTTCCCTTCGTGCTGGCGGACGTGGACGCTGGCCACGAACCGCTGGAAACCGGGTGAGAGCGCCCGGGCGGCCGCGGGCGCGGCCGTGCAGGCGAGCTCGAGCACCAGGCGGTCTTCCGGGGTGGCCCCCGGGACCGTCAGGTGCACCTGGGTCTGGATCAGCTCGGTGCCTTCGCCGGTGCGCAGGCGCAGCAGCTGCATGACGGCGGGCGCGGCCGGGTCGCCGACGTCGCGGCGGCTCAGCACCTCGAGCCCGGCCAGCGTGCGCGAAAGCCGCTCGACGGCTTCGGCGGCGATGGCGTCGATCGACGCCTCGTCCGGCCGCTGCTGCACGCTGACCGTGATGTTCGGCGTGAACTCCTCGCCCGGCACCGGGTGCACGGCGACGAACACCGCGCCCGAGTCGCCCGGGTCGACGGCGGTCCAGCCGTCCGGGATGACGAAGTCGAGGGGAAGGGTCATCACAGCCCCACGTACGAAACGGCGTCGTCCCAAGCGGAGCCCACGGCGTCGGCGGCGTCGGTGGCCGCGTGGCTGACGGCGTCGACCGCCGCGCCGCCGTACTCGCCGATCGTGTGGCCGAGCTTCGGCAGGTCGATGTCGATCTTCGCGCCGACGCCCAGGCCGAGGCCGAGCGCCGCACCCGCCTTGAAGTTCACCTTGAGGTGCCCGGCGTCGTAGACGGCCTGGGCGTCGAGCTGCGCGCCCAGGCCGTACTGCAGGGTGCCGTTCGCGCCGACGCCGATGCCCGCGACGTCCGCGGCGACCTCGCCCTCGACCTTCCCGCCCACGAACGCGTTGGCGTGCGCGCCGACGCCGTGGGCGCCGATCGTGCCGGACGCGCTCACCTCGCCGCCGGCGAACACCGTGCCCTTGGCGTGGGCTTCGGCGACGCCCCACTCCTTCTTGAGTTCGGCCTCGCCGTGCAGCGCCGCGAGTTCCGCGTGCCCGGACGCGCCGGCGTCCCAGCCCTTCGACGTGATCTTCCCGTCGTACTCCGGGGAAAACCCGTCCTGTTCGTGCTGGAACTTGTAGTAGGTGATCTCGGTGTTGCGGCCGATCTTGTTCTTCAGGCCCTCGGCTTCCGGCTGCCCGAACGGCGTGTCCGCCTTCTTCGGCGCCCGCGTGCCTTCGAGGCCGTCCCAGGTCAGCTTCTTCCAGCCGGAGTTGCCGAACCACGACGGCACGGTCCGCGGCCGCTTCCGGCCGTCGAGGGGCTCGCCGTTGAGCCAGTGCAGCGGCCCGCGGGCCCACTTGCCGAGCTCGTGCTCGAGCCGCCCGACGCCTTCGGGCGGGAACAGCTCGGCGAGGGCGTCGGAGAACTCGTCGACGACCTGGCGGCCCGCGGCGGCGCTCTGTTCACCGAGCTGCCGGGCGGCCTGGATGAACGCACCGACCGAAGCGGAGTTCACCGCGCGGGCCTGGGCGGTCAGCTGGGCGGCGTACTGGTCGAACTGCGCGAGCACCGAATCGACGGCGGCTTCGGCGGACTGCACGAGCCGGGCCGCGGTACCGAGCCGCTTCCCCTGGTCGTCGAGCTTCGTGGCGGTGTCGGTGAGTTCCCGGCCGAGCTCACCCGCCGCCGTCGCGAACGCCGTGTAGGCGTCGCCGTCCCAGTCCGCGTGCAGGGCCTTGGCGGACTCGTCGATTTCCCGTGCCCGGCCCGAAATCGCCGACGCCCGGCTCGCGGCCCGCTGCGCTGCGGCGCTCAGCGCCCCGGGATCGCCGGTGACCCGCCGGCGGCACTCGACGAGCACCCGCCGGTACCCGGACAGCACCGAGCTGACCACCCCGGACGCGTCGAGGACCCCCGAGCCCGCCACCGGTCAGTTCCCGGCCGCGTCGTAGCCGACGTGCTGGCTGAAGTGCTTGCCGTTGTAGTCCAGCGCGATGTCGAGGTCGAAGTCCTGGCCGCCGGGAGCCTCCACAGTGGACTCGCCGGTGGTCAGGTCGGTGTGGATGACGACCTCGTCGGCGTGCCCGGAGGCCGGGGCGGGCACCACGGGCGCCGGAACCGAAGGCGCGGGTGCGGGCACCGGAGGCGGTGTCACCGGGTGGTCTACCGGAATCCAGCTGTTCGCCGGGTTCGCCGCGCCGCCGGAACCGCTGGAACCGCCGCCGGTGGCGAGCGCGGGCGGGGTGTAGTCAGTGAACGAGGGCTGCTGCGGGATCCCCCCGCCGCTCCCGCCCGCCACCGCCTGCTGCCCCGACGGGCTCGCCACCGGCGGCGGGGTCTGCGGCGCGGTGACCGGGGTGTTCCCGATCGACGGCGTCGTCGCGCCCGAACTGCCGGAACCGTGGTGGAAGAGCTTCTCGATCTCGCCGATGACCTGCGCGAGCGTGGTGACCTGCTGGGCGAGGTCCACCGCGCCGAGCGCCTTGAGCAGCGCGCCGATCGCGGTGATGAACGCCCGCAGCGACGCGCTCGTCGCGGTCGACAAAGCGACCGCGGCCCCGTAGGTCCACCAGTTCGACATCAACGCGGCCACCGTGGGGTTCACCGCGGCGACCACCGCGCGGTAGGCCTCCTGCGCCGTTTTGATCAGCGTGCCGGAGACGCCGAGCAGCTCGGCGCCCTTCTGGACGACGTCGATGATCTTCGTCAGCTGGCCGAGCGAGTCGCTGATCTTCTTCAGCGCCGACTCGCTCGCCGCCCCCGACCAGATCTTGCCCAGCTGGTCGGCGGCCTTCGTCAGCTCGTTGTACATGCCGAGGAACTGCTCGGCCTTGCGGACCAGGTCGGCCACGTGCTTGGCGATCTGCTCCGGCCGGCCGGTGACGATCTGCGGCAGGATGGTGATCGGCCCACCCGAAGACGCGGTCGCGTCCATCGCGCTGGAGTTCGGGAAAGTCAGCATCGGTCCTCACAAGGGTTCAAGGAGTTCAGACGACGGAAGCGGGCCGGTAGACGCTGACCCTCGCCAGCCCGCCGGTGCGGGCGTCGAGCAACCCGTGGTTGTAGAGGCGGCCGCCGTCGCCGGCGACGCCGATGACCGGCTGGCGGTCGGAAAACAGCAATGGCTCCACGACCACGACGTCGCCGCTGTGCACGCCGCCGGGCACGTCGGAGAACGTCCGCGCGGTGCCCGCGTAGACCTCGATCAACCCGATCCGCGCCTGGTTGTCGGCGTCGCCGGCCAGCCAGTCGTTGAAGTCGGCGACGCCGTGGAAGCGGGTGTCGGTGATCGGGTGGTCGCCGAGCTTGCCCAGCCGCGCGTCCCCCAGGTAGCGCAGCACGTTCCCGACCGACGACGGCTCGCCGTGGGCGCCCGCGCTGTCGTTGATGGCCAGGGTGGCGAGCTCGGAAGCGTGCGAGCTGCCCCAGATCGACGACGCGGTGCTCGTCGGAGCGTGCCCGCCGTCGTAGCCCGAGGCGACGTCCCGGTCGGCCGCCTGATAGGCGTCGGCGCTGGCCTTGACGAGCCCGTTGACCTGCTGCAGCAGCTGCAGCAGCGTGCGGACGGCGGTGATCTGGCCGGAGTGCAGGGCCGCGTTCGCGGCGGCGACCGAGCTGCCGAACGTCGCGAACGACATCGGCTGCACGACGAGCCGTTCGAGGTCGGCCACGGCGTTGATGCCGTGGGCGATGATGCCCCCGACGTTGCCCACGGCGGAGCGCATCGCCTCGGGCTCAGCCCGGTACTCGCCGGCCATGGGTCTCCTTCCGGGGGGGTGCTCGGCTGAGCGTAAGTTCGGCCCCGGAAGCGGGCGGACGGCAAAAGTACCCACCGCGGCGTGGCGGCGAGTGGCCAAAATACCGGTCAGACCGCCCCCGAACTGGAGCAGCCTGTTCAGATGAGCCTGCCGTCCGACCGTCCGAGCGAAATCGTGCTGCAGTCCCCGCCGATGCTCCCGAAGAGCTCGTCCGGCGGAATGGTGCAGCTGATGATGTTCCTGCCGATGATGCTCGGCATGGGCGCGATGTCGTTCGTCTACATCGGACGCGACGGCGGCGTGATGACCTGGATCTTCGGCGCGCTCTTCCTCTGCGCCATGGGCGGCATGGTGGTGATGTCGCTGGGCCGCGGCGGGATGGCGAAGAAGGCGCAGATCAACGACGAGCGCCGGGACTACCAGCGCTACCTCTCCGGGCTGCGCGCCCAGGTCCGCGACATCGCCGACGGCCAGCGCGCGGCCATGATCGCCGTCCAGCCCGACCCGGCCGACCTGTGGGCCTACGTCGAAACCGGGAAGCTGTGGGACCGGCGGCGCACCGACGGCCAGTTCGCCCAGGTGCGCGCGGGCACCGGGCCGCAGCGGCTCGCGACGCCGTTGAAGGCGCCGCAGACCGTGCCGCTGGAGGACCTGGACCCGGTGTCCTCGACCAGCCTCAAGCACTTCATCCGCACCTACTCGACGGTGGACGGCCTGCCGGTCGCGCTGTCGCTGCGGTCGTTCGCGGCGGTCACCGTGGCCGGGCGGCGCCCCGCCGTGCTCGGCCTGGTGCGGGCCCTGCTGTGCCAGCTCGTCACCTTCCACTCCCCCGCCGACCTGCGGGTCGCGGTCTGCGTGTCGCCGGACCGGCAGCACGACTGGGAGTGGGCGAAGTGGCTGCCGCACGCGACGGCGGCCGGCACGGCCGACGCCGTCGGCTCGCGGCGGCTGGCCGCCGGCACCGCGGCCGGGCTGGCCGAGCTGCTGGGCGCCGACCTGGGTGAACGTCCCGCGTTCAGCCGCCGCGCGGCCGCCGAGCTCGACCTGCCCCACCTGGTGGTCCTCGTCGACGGCGGCAACGCCCACGGTGAGCCCCGGCTGATCGGTGAGGACGGCCGCCTCGGCGTCACGGTGATCGAGGTCGGGCAGGAGCACCCGCGGGCGTCGTCGACCGAACGGCTGCTGAGCCTGCACACCGCGCCGGAGTCCCTGGGCATGGTCGTCGGCGAAGGCGGCGAGCAGCGGCTGGGCTTCCTCGGCCGCCCGGACGTCCTCGACCGCGGCGCCGCGGAAGCCCTGGCGCGGATGCTGACGCCGTTGCACACGCCCGCCGCGCTCGTCGGCGAGAAACCGATGTCGGCGACCTTCGGCCTGGCCGGGCTGCTCGGCATCGGCGACCCGCGCGACACCGACACGGCCGTCACGTGGGCCCCGCGCGCGGCCCGGGACCGGCTGCGGATCCCGCTGGGCGTCAACCCCGAAGGCCGTCCGGTCGAACTGGACCTCAAGGAGTCGGCCGAGGGCGGGATGGGGCCGCACGGCCTGGTCATCGGCGCGACCGGGTCCGGCAAGAGCGAGCTGCTGCGGACGCTGGTGACGGCGCTGGCCGTGATGCACTCGTCGGAGACGCTCAACCTGGCGCTCATCGACTTCAAGGGCGGCGCGACCTTCGCCGGGATGACCGGGCTACCGCACACGTGCGCCGTCATCACCAACCTCTCCGACGACCTCGCGCTGGTCGACCGCATGGCCGACGCGCTCAACGGCGAGCTGCTGCGGCGCCAGGAACTGCTGCACGCGGCCGGGAACTACGCGTCGGTGCGCGACTACGAGAAGGCCCGCGCGGACGGCGCGCCGCTGGACCCGCTGCCGTCGCTGCTGGTGATCATCGACGAGTTCAGCGAGCTGCTGTCCTCCCGCCCGGAGTTCATCGACCTGTTCGTCGCGATCGGCCGGCTCGGGCGGTCGCTCGGCATCCACCTGCTGCTGGCCTCGCAGCGGCTCGAAGAGGGCCGGCTGCGCGGGCTCGACTCCCACCTTTCGTACCGGATCGGGCTGCGGACGTTCTCCGCGGCGGAAAGCCGCGCGGTGCTGGGCGTCGCGGACGCCTACCACCTGCCGCCGGTCCCGGGCTCGGCGTACCTGAAGTCCGACACCGAGACGCTGATCCGGCTCAAGGCGGCTTACGTCTCCGGCGAGCTGCCGCCGCGCAGCACGATCGTGCGTGAGGACGGCCAGGAGCTGGGCGTGCTGCCGTTTTCCCTGGCCCCGGTGGAGATCCCGGTGACGACCGAGGTGTCCGCGACGCCTTCGGAGGAGGGCACCGGTGAGACGATCATCGGCGCGATGCTGTCGCGCCTGGAGGGCCGCGGCCCGGACGCGCACCAGATCTGGCTGCCGCCGCTGGCCGAACCGCCCACGCTGGACCAGCTGCTGCCGCCGCTCGGCGAGGACGCCGCGCGCGGCCTGTGCCCGCTCGGCTGGGGTGGCAACGGGAAGCTGACGATCCCGGTGGCGCTGGTGGACAAGCCGTTCGAGCAGCGCCGCGACCTGCTGTGGGCCGACTTCTCCGGCGCGGCCGGGCACGCGCTGATCGTCGGCGCGCCGCAGAGCGGGAAGTCGACGCTGATGAAGGTCATCGCGGGCATGCTGGCGCTGACGCACACCCCGGCCGAGGTCCAGCTGTTCGTGCTGGACATGGGCGGTGGCGCGCTGGCCCCGATCGCCGGGCTGCCGCACGTGTCCGGGTACGCGACCCGCCGCGACGCCCAGCGCTGCCGCCGGGTCGTCGCCGAGCTGACGACGTTGCTGGAGCAGCGCGAGGAGTTCTTCGCCGCGCAGGGGATCGAATCGATGGCGGCGTTCCGCGCTCGCCGTGCGGAGTTCACCGAGAGCACGGACGAGCGCGAGTTCGGCGACGTGTTCCTGTTCGTGGACAACTGGACGACGATCCGCCAGGAGTACGAGCAGCTGGAGGAGCAGATCACCGGGCTGGCCGCCCGCGGGCTCGGCTTCGGCATCCACGTGATCGTCTCGCTCAACCAGTGGATCGGCGTCCGCGCCCAGCTGCGCGACGCGATCGGCACGCGCTTCGAGCTGCGCCTGGGCGACCCGATGGACTCCTCCATCGACCGCAAGGTCGCGGCCAACGTGCCCGCCGACCGCCCGGGCCGCGGCATCACCGCGGAGAAGCTCCACTTCCTCGCGGCACTGCCGCGCATCGACACCGACCAGCGCCCGGAAACGGTCGGCGCGGGCGGCGTCGACCTGGTGCGCCGGATTTCGGACGCGTGGCAGGGTCCGCGCGCCCCGCGGGTCCGGCTGCTGCCGCCGGAAGTGCCCCTGGACGGGTTGCCCGCGGCGCCTTCGCGTCAGGTCACCTTGGGCATCGCCGAATCGACGTTGCGCCCGGTGTACCTGGACTTCGCGGCGGACCCGCACTTCATGGCCTTCGGCGACGTCGAGTCCGGCAAGAGCTCGCTGCTGCGGGCGATCGCCCACGGCATCACGTCGGCGTACACCCCGGACGAGGCGGCGATCATCGTCGCGGACTACCGGCGCGGTTTGCTGGGGGCGGTGCCGGAGCCGCACCTGCTGGGGTACGCGGGAGCGGAAGGCAAGCTGACGGACCTGATCGGCGAGTGCGCCCAGGCGATGCGCAACCGGCTGCCCGGGCCCTCGGTGACGCCCGAGCAGCTGCGGAACCGGTCGTGGTGGCGCGGGCCGGACCTGTTCGTCCTGGTGGACGACTACGAGCTGGTGGCGACGGTGGGGCGCAACCCGTTGCAGCCGCTGCTGGAGTTCCTGCCGCAGGCCCGCGACATCGGCCTGCACCTGGTGATCGTGCGTGGATCGGGTGGCGCCGGGCGGGCGTTGTTCGAGCCGGTGCTGCAGCGGCTGCGGGAGCTGGGCTCGCCGGGGCTGATCATGTCCGGGACGAAGGACGAGGGCGCGTTGCTGGCGGACGTGAAGCCGTCACCGCAGCCGCCGGGCCGCGGAACGCTGGTGTCCCGGCGGCACGGGACGGGGCTGGTCCAGGTGGCTTGGACGAAACCGGCGGATTCCTAGTCCGCGAGGAGCGGATCGTCCCCGACCCCACGCTTCACCCGGCCCGGCATCGAGCCGTGCGGTGCAATCCGCCATCACCCCGCGGCCCGCTCGATCTCCGGTGCCGTGGCCCCGAACTCGGCGGTCGCCCCACCGGAGCGGGCCCGGCGCACCTCACCGCACGGGCCCGGTCACTTCGGCGGCGAAGTGGTAATAGCAGACCGCCCGGTGCTTGCCGCCCTCCCAGCTCGACGACGTCGGCGTCACGACCTGGACGCGGACGCCGGGCACCGGGCGGGCGTCGGCTTCGCACCGGGCCAGGGTGCTCCGGTAGACCTCGAGGATGTCGGGCATCGGGCCCTCGCCCAGCGGGAGCACTTCGAACGCCTCGCCGGTGTGCTGCGCCGTGCACGGCATCCGGAACACGTCCGCTTCGCCCGAGACCGCCGGGGCCTGGAAGCACTCGCCCACGGCGAGGTCGAGCCCGTGCGCCACGCCCTCGGGCAGCCGTCCCTGGCCTGCTTGCCGCTGCTGCCACCACGCCGCCCCGATGGCGATCCGGTACGCGGCCACGCCCGTCCAGGCGGTGAAGGCCACCAGCCCGCAGATGACGAGCACGAGCCCCCGCTGCTTCTGCTTCCTGATCCGGGAGATCGCGACGGCGCCGAAGACCGGCGCGAGCAGCCCGCCGAGCAACCCGGAGACGAGCGTCGCGATCGCGTAGCGGCTGATCGGTTGGTTGCGCAGCTCGGCGCGCATGAGCTCGTCGAAGAGCTCGGGATCGTGCTGTGGTGCTGACATGGTTCCCCCTCCCGTGCCGGCGCGCGGGCAGCCGGCCGCACCGGCTGTGGTCCGGCGCGGTGGCAGCCTAGGCGGGATCGGCCCAGGACTCCGCCACCTTTTCGAGGTCGGCGACGAACTTGCGGACCGCCTCGCCGTCCGGGCCCGGGAAGCGCGCCGCCACCGCCGGGGCCAGCGATCCCCGGATCAGGTCCAGGACCTCCCGCCGCTGCACCGCGGTCAGGTCGCCGAGGTCGACCGTGCGGAAGCCGTGGGTGGAAGCCGCCCGGAACCGCGCCGCCACACCTTCGTCGGTGACGGCCGAGGCGAGGTGGTCCAGGACCCAGTAGTAGGTGCCGCTGGAGGCGATCCACCGGTCCGGTGAACCGGTCCGCCTGATGGTCCCCGACATCGAACACTCCCCGGCCCGCTCGGCGGCACACGAATTGCGGCACGTTGAAACAGGGCGTGCGGAAAAGAATTGAACACCCCTCTTCGCCGTCGCCGGAGCGACAGCCTTTCTCACACTATCCGAACGCCTGGTCGAGCCGGAATGTGAGGTGAATCACCACCCGGTCCGGTAATATTCACGGTTTCCTGTCGATGGGATCACCGGGCGAAAGCCCCACGAGGGGGACCTGACCTGCGCGACCGCAATAGCCGTCACAACGGTTGCGACGTTCGGCGTATGGACAGGCCGGGAGGGATCGACTAGGGGGAGGAAATCCGGTCGGGGGCCGGTTGCCGCGCGGGGAACGTCTCCAGCCCATTCCCCGGACGCGCCATTTTCCGATGAGCGGGACCACGCCCCGCGGCGGCGAAAACCGCTGATTTCGCCATTCCGCGAACGCCGGCATCGGCATCCACCCGCGCCCTGATCGCCGTCCTGTTCCGAAAGTACGAGGGGAGAAATCCGCATGTCCATCCGTCCCACCAGGGTCGTGGCGGCCACCACGGCCCTGCTGGCCGCCGGGCTGCTGACCACGGTGCCCGCCGAAGCCGTTTCCGGCGGGACCGCCGCCGCCCAGGGTGCCTACCCGTACGCCGCGAAACTCACCGCCGACGGACGGGCCTGCGGCGGCGCGCTCGTCGAGCCCGACCTCGTCCTCACCGCCGCCGGCTGCTTCCCCGAGAACCCGCAGGGCGGGGTGCCGGCCAAGGCGACCACCGCGACCATCGGGCGGACCAGCCTGGGCGGCACCGGCGGGCGCGTCGTGCCGGTCACGAACGTCGTCGTCCGCGCCGACCGCGACGTCGCGCTGGCCCGGCTCGCCACGCCGGTCACCGACATCGCTCCCCTGCCGCTCAGCACCATCCCGGTCAACTACCCCGGCGGGGACGAGACGCTCACCCTGGCCGGGTACGGCCGCACCGAGAGCGAATGGGTGCCCGACACGCTGCACGTCGGCACGTTCAAGGCGCCGTCGTCGACGGCGACCACCCTGGCGCTCACCGGCACGAACGGCACCGACGCTTGCAAGGGCGACGCCGGCGCGCCGATCTTCCGCGACGCCGGCGGCCGCACCGACGTCGTCGCCGTGACCAGCGCGTCGTGGCAGCACGGCTGCTTCGGGGAGACCACGACCCGGCAGGGCACCACCGCCGCCCGCGTCGATGACATCGCCGGCTGGATCCGCCAGCAGGCGCTGGCGCCGGCCGCCAAGGCCGTCGGGCACGCGATCACGCTGACCTGGCACCCGGTGAGCGACCGCACCGGCTACCGCGTCTACGCCTCGGCCACCCCCGACGTGCCGGTCGACAGCGCGCACCTGCTCGGCAGCGTCGACGGCACGTCGTACACGCACACCGGCCTGCCCGCCAAGCAGACCCGCTACTACCGCGTCGTCGTCGCGACGACCGACGGCTGGACGAGCACGCCGACCGAGGTCGTCTCGGCGGCCACTCCGGTCTCGGCGGGCAACGACTTCACCGGCGACGGCAAGGACGACACAGGCGCGGCGTACGACCTGAAGAACGCCCGCACCGGCGTGTACGTCTGGCCGACGACCGCGGCCGGCGTGGGCGCCCCCGAGCTGAAGTGGAGCGCCGACGGCTGGGAGGCGGCCAAGGCCCGCTGGGTCACCGGCGACTTCAACGGTGACGGCCGCACCGACATCGCCGCCTTCTACGACTACCTCGACGGCGGCTCGAACCTGTTCCTCTGGTATGCCAACGCCGCCGGCGGGTTCGACAGCCAGGGCATCAAGTGGAGCGGCGCCTTCCGGCCGCTGAACGCCCGGTTCACCGCCGGCGACTTCGACGGCGACGGCCGCACGGACATCGCCGCCGCCTACGACAACGGCAACGCCGACCTGAGCATGCTGACCTGGCACGCGACGGCGACCGGTTTCGACGCCCCGGTCACGCAGTGGCGCACCGGGCCGGGCAACTGGTACCTCGCCCAGTCGAGCTGGCGGGGCGGGGACTTCAACGGTGACGGCCGGGCCGACCTGGCCGCGTTCTACGACTACCGCGACAACACCGCCAACCTGTTCCTCTTCTACGGCAACGCTTCCGGCGGGCTCGTCTCGCAGGGCGCGAAGTGGAACGGCGGCATCCCGTCCGGCAAGGCGCAGTTCGTCTCCGGCGACTTCGACGGCGACGGGCGCACCGACCTCGGCGCGGCGATCGACCTGGGCGGCACGAACCTGACGTTCCGCACCTGGCACGCCACCGCCACCGGGGTCGACGCGCCGGTCACGCAGTGGACGAGCGGGCCGGGCAACTGGAACCTCCCCCAGTCGCAGTGGAGCACCGGCGACTTCGACGGCGACGGCCGCACGGACCTGGTCGCCTCCTACGACTACGGCGGCTCGAACACGAACCTGTTCCGCTTCCACGCGAACGCCTCCGGTGGCTTCGACCACGAGGGCGTCAAGTGGAGCAGCAACGGCACGTTCAACGCCGCCCAGTCGAGGATCTTGTAGCACCGCGGTGGTGGCGTGCCCCCCGGGCGCCCCCCCCCAAACACCCACGGGGAAACGAAGGACCCACACCCCCCCAGCAGGGACACCCCAGAATAAGGAAA